>JBGSIK010000437.1:0-7133 GCA_041742575.1 Candidatus Krumholzibacteriia bacterium | reverse complement strand
ACACGCAGGACGCGTCGCTCTCACTGGGCGCGAGCATCGATCTGGCTGCGGTCTCGGCCGCAACCCCGGGGACTTCCGAGACGGCGGTGACGGGTGGGCTGGGTGTGCTGCTGCGTCCGTTCCCGGTCATCGGTATCGGCTATTCGGTGAGAAACCTGGTGGAACGCGAGTTCGACCTGGAGCCGGGTCGTCCCGGGGGAGCGACCCTCCGCCGGGCGCAGGCGTGGGGGATTTCGTACACGTGGCACCAGACGGTGACTTTGACGGCCGAAACGCGCCAGTCGCAGGCCGGCGATCAGCCCGGCCGCTGGCAAAACCGCGGCGGGGTGGAGATCGTCGCTCACCCCATGCTCCGTGTGCGGGGCGGGATGGACGGCCGTCACGCGGCCGGGGGCTTCGGGGTCACGGTCAGGGGAATCGCCTTCGACGTTGCGGTCCTGTCCCACGAGCGACTCGGCACCACCTTCGTGTTTTCGTTGGGGTACGCCCGGGGAGGTGAGCGGAAGCCCAATGCGCAGTAAGGCCGGCATCGCCGCTCTCTGTCTCCTCGCCCTGGCGCCGCAGTCCGCGCGGGCGTTCGACGTTCCGCCGGATTCGATCGTGCGGGTGGGAGGGCGCCTCGATTACCGGATCGAGGTGGCGAGGGGAGCAGCGCCGTTTCCATGGGACTACTCGTCCCGCGGCGTGGCGGATATGTCGCGGCTCATGTTCGACCTCGGCGCTGGTGGCCGCCGCTACGGCGAGCTCTACCTGAAAGTGGCGGCGGCATGGAACGCGCCGCGAACGGATGCGGGAGAAGTCGGCCTCGGATTCGAACAGGGAGACTACCTGTGGCGGAGAGGGCATCCCGGGGCCGCCGCGCTCGCCGAGCCCGCAGCGCGGGCATACGAATTTCGTTTGTTCGCGAACGAGCGGCGGTACTTCACCGGCGAACTTTCCAACGCGCTCCTGGATGACGACGTGGTGTCGCGCGAAGATCACCATTACGGACTGCGTCACGACGGGCGCGCGGGCAGCGTGCAGTGGTCGGCGCTGGGCGCGATGCTCGGCGATCGTTGGGAAGAGGCTGATCGACTGCTCTATCTCCGCGGCGCGCGCTCCGGCCGCCACATCGGATTGTCGGTCGCGTACCTGGCGGAGTCGACCGACCGCGACAGCATCGAGAACGCCGCCGTGGTGAAAGCCGAGCTTTCCGCCGCGTACAAGCGTTTCAGCGCCATCCTGTCGTGGGAGCAATCCGGTGTGAGCGACGAGGCCGTTTTCCTACCTTCCGGCAGCTTCGATTGGGACCGTTTCGACGGGGACAACTTGAGCTCGGCCATTCCCGACGGGGCCGCCGCGTCCGCGGAGCTCCGGCTCTTCCGGGTGCCGATGCGGGATTGGGGGCATTGGAGCCTGGTGTACCGGTACCAGACTGTGGGCAGCGACTACACCAACGAACTGGGTGCGTTCCGGCGCGCCGAGGTGTCGAGCAGCTCCGGTCTGTACTTCTCCGCACGCACGGTGAGTGTCGATGGCCGCATCGTCTATTCGGACCGCGAGCGGTTTCGAATCGATGACCATGAAAGCGAACGTCTGGAGGCGAGCATCCGCGCGCTGCTGGTCGATGCCACTGAAGTGTTCCTCCGCGCCGCGGCGGTGCGAGTGCGGGACGGAGAGCTGCCCGAGGCCAGGCGTGAGTTCGTGCACGCCGCCGTCAGGCGGGACGGCAGCAAGGTCCGAAGCGGCGTGCACATGATGCTCGCCGATGTCGAGGATGGGACGCTCCGGCAGCGAGTGGAGGAGCGGTTCGGCGTGGAGGCGAAATTGAACCTGACCGCCCAAGTGTCGCTCTACGGCCGGCTGATCACCGGGCAATCGATCTCGAGCGGGGAGGCCATGTACTGGCGGTTCGAATTGAGGCCTGTCGCGCACGTGTTCGCGACCATGGGATACGGGCGGGACTGGATTGGCGACGGACCCTACCTGCTCGAAGACGCCGACTCGGCTCGCATCGGCGAGTCCGAGGCGATCTATTTCGTCACCGTCAGGGGGGATTTCTGAGGTGGGAGGGCCCATCCGGAGACTCATTGCGCTCGCATGCACGATCGTTCTCGGCATGGCGGCACCGGCGCGAGCCGCCGTGCAACTGATCGAGGACGAGGTGTATTTCACGCTTCGCGCACCCGGGGCGCGCGAGGTGTATCTCGTGGGCGACTTCAACAACTGGAACCCGACCGTGGAGAAAATGGAACAGTCGGGCGATCTGTTCCAGATCTCGCTGTACCTGGTCGAGGGGGCCTACCGTTACAAGTTCGTGGTGGACCAGAAGTGGGTCGTCGATCCCGACAATCCCGGTCGCGATCCTGCGCGCGGCTCGCCGCTGGTGCTGGTGGCCAAACCGGCTGGCCTGGTGCTGGAGACCGAGTCTATGCCTGAGGAGAAAGCACCTTCGGCGGTGCAGCCGTCGTTCCGCTACATCGCCGACCTCCGCTGGAACGGCGAGGGCGACGACTTCGAGTCCGATCAGATCATCGACCTCGATGTTTCGGTCTCACGCGAACGCTTCCGCGGTCGGGCCCTTTTGAAAACGGTGGAGTCTTCGTGGGACGATTCCGACGGCGAAATCGACATCACGGTGGACCGCGGCCATATCTCGACGGAAGTGGCCTCGCTCCTGCTCACGGCGTTCGAGAACGACGAAACCTGGACGTCATCCGATCCCGGGGCGCTCGTGGGGGAGACGGGCGTTTACCGGTACAACGCCGGTTACGACCGCAGGGGTGTTTCGCTCGAGTACCCGTTTTCGGAGGCGATCCGCGTGCGCGGGCTCTATACCGACCATGTGGGGGAACTACCGGAAGCTCCGATGGAGATCACGGGTGAATCCCTCGAGTCATTCGTTACCGGGGGCGGTGCCGATACCACGGTCTATGTTCTGGAGCGCGGTGCCGGCGACTCGGACCTGCTGGCCTTCGAGACCGCCGTGAGCACCGAGGGGGTCGAACTCGGATACGCGACCCGGCGCACTCGGGGTTTGCGTCCCGGTTTGCTCGCCGACATCACCCGCGCCGACTCGGTCATTGCCGCGACCGGCTACGGCACGCGCGAGAACAACTCTGCGGACATGTTATGGGTGCGCACCCGCTCTCTCTTCGACCTCGAGCTCGAGTTCGGGTACGGATGGGCGAGTGCGGAGGTGCAGGAGCTCGATCAGTCGACCGGCCGGCTCGACCCGGCCGGGCCGTTCGACTTGCGGTTTCCCGTACCGGCGGAGGCCTTCGAGGGTGAGATCGAATTCGAGACCAGCGACCGATTCGTGGCGGGAGTCGGCTACGAACGGGACGGATGGTCGCTTGCCGCCGATTGGGACCGGATGTTGTTTGACTTCAAAGAGGGAGTGTACAGGGCATCCGAAGCCACCGTGGACCGCGTTGGAATCCGCGCGCGGCATGGTCGATCGCACTGGCGGATGAGCGGGAGTCTGCGATACACGCGGCAGCGTTACGGCGTGACACCGCTCGAGCTCCTCGTCGATTCGCCCGACCGCAACCCGTGGCTCGACTGGCGCGACCGTTTCTCCGTCGCGGACATCGTCGGAATCGACACCGATGCCTACACCGACGTTTCCGCTGCGGTGGAGTGGCGTGCCGCGGACAGCAGTGCGACCGGGACCCCACGCTCATTCGATCCGGTGGTCGGGTTCGAGTTCGGGGCCGCGACGACCGGCGTGTTCGAGCGTGCCGACTATACGTCCGCGCGGCTTTTCGGCGCCTATCCCATCGGCCGGCGTTTCGAGATTATGGTGGACGGCCGCGTGGCGCGTTACGACCGGGGTGACTGGGCGTGGCGGGAGACGTTCCTGTGCGGATACGTCGAGTTCGGTTACCGGTATCGGTGGGTGGACCTGAACCTCGGGTGGGGGTTCGATCCGATCGTCTTCGATCCCGTGATCAACGATTATCAGGACATCGGAAGGAGCGAGACTCTGCGACAATCCCTGGCCGGTGGTGTCCGGCGCGGCGATGGTCCGAAAACGGGAGGGGAAATCCGCTCGCTGGAACGCCGGCTCGAGTCGGACGGGACGATAAAGCTTGAATGCATCATTCGTTTCTAGGAAACTCGAAGAAAGATGAAAACGTCACGATTGCTGACGGCGATGGCGGCGGCGGCGATCCTTGGAGCCGTGGTTGTGGGTGCGGGTTGCGTGCGTTTCTCACCCCGGAGCCGCGCGGCAGGTCCGGAATCGACGCCGGAGGGCATCAAGTTTCGCTTCTACGCACCGTCCGCTGCACGGGTACAGCTCGCGGGCAACTGGCCGGAGAACAACTGGGCCCGGGGCGACGGCAGCGTCGGTGAAGCCGATGTCGGGCTCATGACGGTGGACCGGGAGGGGATGTGGGAGATCGTGGTACCGCTCGGGGCGGGCCGGTATCAGTATCTCTTCTGGGTGGACGAGAACACGTGGCACCTGGATCCGGGGTGCACCGAGGAAGTGTCCGGGGGCCCGCACGGGGTGACGTCGTTGTTGATCGTGTTCGAGCGGGCGGGGGAACTGGAGGTACGATGACGATTACCGGGGGTTCGACACGCACGGCGCTCGGCGCGGCCGTGCTTGTCGCGGCGTTGTCGGCGGCGAGCTGTTCGCCGCGCGACGAGGGGCCGATCGCGAGGGAATCCGGGCCGGAGCGGGTCGAAGACGGAGTGGTCTTCCGGTATTACGATCAAAGTGCGAAAAAGGTATATCTCGTCGGTGATTTCAATAACTGGTCTCCCCTGGCCGACCCATTGAAAGACATGAACGGCGACGGGCACTGGTCGCTGTTTTATCCCCTGCAGCCCGGCACGTATCGTTACAAGTTCGTGGTGGACGGTCGATGGGTCCCGGACCCTTCCAATCCGGACAGCGAACCCGATGGGTTCGACGGGATCAACTCGGTGGTTCGAGTGCTTGCGGCATCGAGCCCGTGACGAAGCGGCGCGGTGCCGGCAACGCCGGTTCGAAATGTCGTGTCGGGGGCGGCGCAGCGGTGATCACCAGGGGGTTAACAGCACACGCGCCGGGGACCGGGCACGGCCGAAGGGGGGAACTGGAGGACGAGCTAATTCGTTTTGCCATTTGCTTTTTCCTCAGTTCGCTGGTAAAATTCGCCCAACAAAACGACCCAGCGCCCCGGATTTCGCACGGCTGCAGCACCGCTCGCGCTCGCAACTTGCTTGAACAAAACCAGTTACATTGGGTCGCACCGCCCGGGGCATGGGTTTTGCAGCTTTAGTTCGAGTTTCACCTCGAGCTGCAGGCGCGCTGTGGCGTGCGGGGTTGGCGCGCGGGCAGTACGTGCTCAGGGGGTGAGGACGGATCACATGGGGGTTTTCGTGCAGCGGGTTGGCCGTAGTGGATTTGCGCTCATAAGCCTGCTCATGGTCATTGCGCCGGCGGTGGCCGCGGCCGGGCCGGGGAGCGGGACAGCGACAATCTCGCCGTCCGCCAACGTTGTCGTGGGGTCGAAAGGGACCTACAGCGTCAACTACGTCGCGGCGGAGACGTTTCTCATTGGTCAGGTGCGCGTCACCATACCCGCGGGCTGGACCGCGCCGCAGACCTCAGGGTTTACTGATCCCGGATACGTCGATGTCAGCAGCGACGACCTCGGGGCACAGTTTTCTTATTCCGTCTCCGGCAACGACATCATTGTGGATGTCGATACGCTGGCCTCCGGCAAGGCACTATTGATCGGCTACGGTTTCGACGACAGCGGCGCATATCCGACCGCCCGCGCCACCGCGCCCACAATTCCTGGCACGTCCGTTTTTCTGGTCGCTTCGCACCCGACCAGTCGCACCGGGCTGCAGGCGATTGCGTCTTCGCCGTCGCTCAACGTCGTGGCAGGTCCGATCACGCAGCTCGTGTTCACCACCATCAATTTCACGTTCCTGACCACGGGTGAAGCCGGGCCCATGGTGGTGCAGGCGCGGGACCAGTACGGAAATCCCAGCGCCGTACTCTCGAATCAGCAAATAGACCTTTCGTCCTCGTCTCCCCAAGGAACGTTCTCAGCGACCAGCGGCGGTGCGGTGATCTCCGCCGTGATCATGACGGCGGGAACCAGCTCGGTCTCGTTTTACTATAAGGACACGCAGACGGGCACGCCCACCGTCGCGGCATCCGCCGCGGGGCAGACTTGGACCGACGCCCAGCAGCAACAGACGGTGCAGGCCGGTCCGATCACTCGTCTCGAATTCACGAATGCGCCGTTCACGATTCAGTCGATCGAGATCGCAGGCCCGTTCACGCTGCAAACGCAGGATCAGTATGGCAACCCGAGCCCCGTCTTGGTCGGCCAGCAGCTCAATCTTGCGACCACTTCCACCGGCGGGCAGTTTTCGGAACAGGGCGGCTCGAACTTCTCGCCCGTCACCAGTGTCACCATGGCGCCGGGTACGAGTTCGGTGCAGTTCTATTATCGCGACACCAAAAAGGGTACTCCGACCATAACCGCCACCGCCGTCGGGCAGCCTACGTGGACCGACTCCCAGCAGCAGACGGTCAACTCGGGGCCGCCGTCGCGTTTCGACATCTTCCCCAGCGACACGACGGTCACCGCCGGCGAGTTCGCGCACTACACCATCGTGGTCGTCGATGCCAACGGCAATCGCACCTCGGGCACACAGGCACGGACCATCCAACTCTCACCGTCACACGGATCGTTTTATCTACCGTCCGACACCGCGAGGACCACGGTCACATTGTCCGCCAACGCGGAATCGCTCAAAGTCGATTACCGCGGCACGAACGCGAACGACGGGGTGGCGCACAACATCACGATCTTCACCAGCGATGCTCTGTCTCCGTTCCTGGTCGGCATCGATTTCGTCACCGTCAAGGCAGCGGCGCTCAGCACGGCGAGATCCACCGTCGATGCGACCAGCAATGTCGTTGCCAACGGCGTCGATCAGAGCACGGTAACGGTGACGGTCACGGACGCGTTCGGCAATCCTGTCTCCGGTGTCACCGTGGATCTCTCCGTCACGGGCAGTGCCGTCGCGGCGGATCCCGTAGGTCCGACCAACGCCGACGGTGTCGCCACCGGCGCGGTCACGAACACCACCGCCGAGACGGTCACCGTTTCGGCCACGGCCGGCGGGCAGCTCAT
>JBGSIK010000436.1:0-4302 GCA_041742575.1 Candidatus Krumholzibacteriia bacterium | reverse complement strand
CGACCACGGCCGGTTTCAGCGCATACCGCAACGAGATCGACGCGTGGCACCGGAAACGTATCGAAGGTCTCCGGGGGGACGACGGGGTGGCTCACTTTGGTAGGACTTCATTTGTTACAGGAAGGCGACAACCGGCTCGGCTCCGCGGGGGACAACGATTTGGTGTTGCCCGCCAAAGCGCCGGCCCACGCGGGAGTGATCCGGCTTTCGAGTGGTCTTCCGCGCGGGCTTTCGGACGCGCCCATCGGCGCGCCTTCGGGCGCGGCAGTCTCCATCACGGTGAACGACGGCGTCGCCATCACACGCGCCGGAGAGCCCGTACGATCGATGCCGCTCCAGACCGACGCTAATGGGGACCCCACGACGCTCGCAATGGGCAGCCTGCGGTTCTTTGTGATAGAGCGCGCCGGCCACCTTTACCTCCGCGTCAAGGACAACGAAAGCGAGATGCTCCGCTCCTTCACCGGCATCGAACGGTTCCCGGTCGATCCTGAATGGCGCATCGACGCCCGCTTCGAACCGTACCATCCGCCGAAGGCGATCACGATCCCCAATGTGCTCGGCTACTCGTACCAAGACACTTGCCCCGGGGCGATCACGTTCACCGTTCAAGGAAAGACGTGCCGTCTCGAGCCGACGCGCACCTCGAATGGTGGCCTTTTCGTCGTGTTCGCCGACGCGACGAGCGGGAAAGAGACGTACGGCGGCGGGCGGTTTTTGTACGTCGCTCCCCCCGACACGCTCGGCCGCGTCGTCGTGGATTTCAACAAGTCCTACAACCCGCCGTGCGCGTTTACCCCGTACGCCACATGCCCTCTGCCCCATGCCGCGAACACTCTCTCCGTTCGCGTGGAGGCAGGCGAGAAGACGTTTGCCGGTGAGCACTAGCGCCGACTCCCGCGCTTTCCGACCGGATGTGGAGAGATTCTGCTCCGGCCATTCAGCTGCGGCGATTTAACGCAATCCCAACCGCCCCTTTATCTCCATTTCACAGTCGGCTTCTATACTTCCACCTAGAAAACGAAGCCAGGGCCGCGGAGACACCGCGCGGCCCGGGCTTCTGGACCCGGGTGGCGGCGCGGAACCCCCAACGAAGCCCTATCGCCCTCCCCTCCGCACCCGGGTCCTTTAGGGAAACCAAGCTTGTCGACGCCGGTTGGTGGCATGATGGATGATCTAGACGGTTTTCCGAGACCCGGTAGTACGCGGAGCTGGAATCCCGACTGTCCCGGCAGTGAGACCCCGTCGAAAACGGTCGGGTGACGGGATCCATCCGGTATCGCCAGGGTCGATCGACCGGAGGCTGCTGCAAGACGTTGATGGTCCCGCCGATCGCCAGCCAATCGGCGTCGACAAGGTGAGTTTGCCTTGATCCCCGCTCCCTGGAAAGCGCTCCGACTTCGCCTCACGCCGCGCCGCGAGTATCGTCGTCCCTCGCTCGCACCCCAGTTGATGCCCAGCCGGCACCGGTATGGCACAGTCGTTGCTCGCTCAAACGACAAGGCACGCCTTGGAACAATCACCTTTCGAGTGGCACCGGCACCATGCGCTTATCCGAAACACAGAAAGACCTCCTCGCAGCCATCGGCGTAGGGCTGCTCAGCATGATCTTGTTCATCTTGTTGATGGGAACCGTTGTGATGTGGGGGCAAAACGCCGGCGAGAAGGTGCGATCGAAGCTATCGAATGAGCAATCCCGTGCGGGGGCGCCGGTCCGGCCGGCCGACCCCGCAGCCACTGCGCGAACACTCTAGACGCAGATGGCGCGGACACCAGGCTCCGCGCCATCCTTCACACATTGCCGCTCCCCAAACCCAACCCGCAGCCATCCGTTCAGTCACTAAACAACGCTTTAACGGCACCCCACGTAGTCGACTCCGTCGGGACCGTGACGTCGTGCGAAAACGCGGTGAAGCACTCCTTGCCCGTCCGTCTAAGATTGTAGTCCTCGTCGGCGAACGCCCAAATCCGCACCGAGGTGCAACCACTCCAGTGGATGTTCTTCGTCACGGTGTCGGAATAGTTGTGGCCCGTAGGCGTGGGTGTTGAGACCACCAGATTGCCCATCGGGTAGTACAAACCCAGTCCGGTGTCGTATAGCACCGGGTTCCCGTCCACGGTGATCGTGGGCGTGCAGGAACTTGGGTGCGGCACGAACACCAGCAGGATGTTGGTGTATGTGATGGGCGCGTTGTTAAACCCGTCCACGATCAAGCCGAAGTCCGCTCCCGCGAAGAAGTAGCCTTCCTCCCCATCGGTGGAGGGCTGAAAACCCATGAGAAAAGGAGCCTGGTAAATGCTCATGTCCACCTCATTGGTGTTCACCTCGAGCAGCACCTTGCCCCCGCGGTCATAGGCGGGATCATACAGCGGATCCCCCGGGCCGACAGTGTAGTACTCTGTGCAATCGTAGTGGTAAACGCAATAGGTGTTGGGATAAACGACCAGACACGGATCAGCTAGTGATGGGACCGCGAAAAACAACGCGAGCAATGCGAAACTATACCCAAATATCCGATAACCCCGTTTGCGGACGCGCATAATCCGCCCTCCTCAAAGTGTAGTGCCCCGATTTCTCCCCCTTGTGAGGTTCAACCGCGTTTTTCAACGCTCAGTTGGCTCGCCAAGAACCACGGGGCATATTGTAGCAGAACGCGACACATTTTGCAACACTTTTGTTTGCAATCTCTTATACCGGAGTTCGCGGCCTTTTGATCGGGTTTTCACGCCCGCCCGGACGCCCTGCAGCGGTGTGGTAGGCGCCAACCTCGTGTGGTATCCTGAGTAACCAATTCGAAATCAGAAAGGTCAGGACCATGTACGAACCCACCGATAAGATCCAGGCGACCCGCGGGATCGCCTTTTTGGCTTCTTACCTCCCACGAAAATGCGGTATCGCGACGTTCACCAGCGACCTGTCGGATGCGGTCAGTAAACAGATGAGTCGCCACCAGTCCGTGTTCGTCGCGGCCATGAACGATCTCGAGGAGGGCTACAACTACCCCGAGCGCGTGAAGTTCGAGATCCGGCAAGACCACCAGATCGACTACTCGCGCGCGGCCGACTTCCTGAACTTCAGCGGGGTCAGCGTGCTCAGTCTTCAGCATGAGTACGGCATCTTCGGCGGGAAGTGGGGGTCCAACGTGCTCACCCTTCTCCGCGACCTGCACCTGCCGGTAGTGGTGACGTGCCACACCGTTTTGCGCACACCCGATCCGGTCCAGAAGGAAGTGTTTCTGGAGATCGCCGCGCGCGCCGACAAGATGGTGGTGATGACGCGCAAGGCGTTCGAGTTCATGGAGGAGGTGTACAAGGTCGACAAGGACAAGGTCGTGCTCGTCCCGCACGGCATTCACGACGTCCCCTTCATCGATCCCAATTACTACAAGGACAAGTTCGGCGTCGAGGGGCGCCGCGTTCTCCTCACCTTCGGTCTCCTCAGCCGGAACAAGGGCATCGAGCAGGTGATCGAAGCGCTTCCTCGCATTGTCGAGAAGCATCCCAAGACGACGTACCTGATCCTTGGCGCCACACATCCGGCCGTGGTGCGGCAGGAAGGCGAATCGTACCGGTTGGAGCTCCAGCGTCGCGTGCGTGAGCTCGGCCTCGAAGAGCATGTCTTGTTCCACCCGCGTTTCGTCGATCTGGACGAGCTACTCGAGTACATCGGGGCGACCGACATCTTCATCGCCCCGTACCACAACCTCGACCAGATCACCAGCGGCGCGCTTTCTTACGCCGCAGGTTCGGGCAAGGCGGTGGTGTCCACGCCGTTCTGGCACGCGGAGGAGCTCCTGGCCGATGGACGGGGAAGGATTTTTCCGGTTGGAGATACCAACGCGCTCACGCGTCACGTTCTCGAGTTGCTCGACAATGAGGTCGAGCTCAACGCCATGCGCAAGCGCGCGTACCAGTACTGCCGCAACATGGTGTGGTCGGCCGTCGCAAGGTCGTATCTTCAGCTCTTCGACGAAGTCACTCATCGCGCGCCCAAAACGTTGGCGATGACATCGGCGGTGCGGCGAGCGATCTCGCCCACCAACCTGCCGTCACCGAAAATCGATCACCTGCTGCGCTTGAGTGACGACACCGGACCGGCGCACCACGCGCGATACACGCTGCCGGATTGGTCTCACGGTTACCGACTGGAGGACGCGGCCGGCGTGCTGGTGGTCAGCGTCAAGTACTACGACATCTTCCACGACCGCGATGCGGCGCGGCTGGCGGAGATCTGCACGGCGCTCGTGCAGACGTTGATCGCGGACGCGAAGAACGTGGCCGCCGCCCTGGACTACGCGCGCC
>JBGSIK010000435.1:0-5393 GCA_041742575.1 Candidatus Krumholzibacteriia bacterium | reverse complement strand
GAAACCAGAGCCGCGATGCAGAAATACGGTACGGCCAGACGCGCCAGTTTGTGGGAGACGAACTGGAAGAACACCGGGTTCCGGAACGGATCGAGCAGCCGCTTTTCTATGGCTACGGCCTGAAAATTCCCGGCCAGCGTTCTCACTTTGCGGGCGAACTCTTGCGCCGCGGTCGCGGAGGAGATGTCGTACGCGCGCGCAGACCGTTCGAACACCACTCGGTACCCCCGGAGCACCATCCGCATCGGCACTACGAAGTCGTCCAGAAGCGTGTGCTCGGGCAGCGGGACGTACAACCTCTTGCGGATGGCGTAGATCGAACCGGTGGCGCCGACCACCGAGCCGGAGGCGCTCTCCATACGCCGTATCAACTTCTCGTACCGCCAGTACAGCCCGACGCCTTCTCCAACCTCGCTTCCGCCTCTGGGCTCGATCACCAGCTCGCCGCTCACCCCCCCGATACGCCCGTCCGCAAGCACGGCGGTAAGCTCCGCGAAAACATTGTCGCCGAACCGCTGGCGGGCGTCGGCGAAAACGATGACATCGTTTGCCGCCGCGTCCACTCCCACGTTGAGCGCCCCCGATTTGCCGGCCGACCGCGCGAGTTCCAGCACCTTGAGCTGATCGCCCTCGAACCGCCTCGCCAGCTCGACCGTGCGGTCGGTGGACGCGTCGGACACCACGACGATTTCCACCAGCTCCGGCGGGTAGTCCTGCGCGCGGAGGTCCTCGAGCCGCGCCTCGATGTTCGATTCCTCGTTCCGGACCGCCAGCACGACGGTCAGCGGGACCCGTTGGTAGCTCTTCTCGATCCGCCGCGGAAAGAGCGTCCCCCACAAGAAGATCACCAGGGGGTAAAACATGTATGTGTATACGATGAACGCCACGCTCACCACGAACAGGGTCTCCATTGGTCAGCTCCCCAGCCCCCGCGCGCGGAGCTTGGCGTAACGGGCCTCCCCGAGCACCCCGCGCGCGAATCGAAGCATGCGCTGCCTCAGATATAGCGGCGCCAGGTGGACCCTGTCGCCGGTGACGATGCGGCGAAACCCGACCCGCGTCGTTGCTGCCGCGACGGGTATCCGCCGGTAGGTGTACTGCAGTCTGGTGCGGGGGTTGAGGCCGAACTCCGATGTGCAAACCGCCTGGTAGGACGCACGCCGCAACGCCGAGGCCGTGCGGTCGCTCATCCGCCCTCCCGGCGGAGCGAAGTAGCGTACCGGCCCACCCAGCAACTCCTCCAACATTTGCTTCGAACGCGCCAGTTCTTCGAATTCCTCCCGCGGCGTGAGCGCGGTAAGGAATCGGTGAGTCATACCGTGCGACCCCACGTCCATCGCGTCGTCGGCAAGGGCTCGGATCATTCCAGGTTCAAGCCCGCCCACGACTCCAATCCGGCAGCCGGTCACGAAGAACGTGGCGGAGAATCCCCGCTCGCGCAAAAGGGGCCGCGCGTGTACGTGATCACTCGTATTCCCGTCGTCGAACGTGAGCACTACCCACTCCCGGGGGACCAGCCTCCCCGCCACGAGCTCGCCGTGCGCCTCGCGCATGGACACCCCGCGCAGACCCATCTCCGAGATCCAGTCCATCTGCCATGTGAACTCGGTCAACGGCACTGCGTAACGGGCTTCCTCCCGATCGGCATCCGGCACGGGGCAAGAATCGGATGTGATCCGGTGGTACATGAGAATGGGAAATCCGTGCATTCCAGGCTTCTTTCGGTCGTCTGCTTCGCTATCTATAAACGCAATATCGCAATATGTCCATAAGCTACCGTACGTCGGCCGCTGAACCACGCTCCTGGCCGCCCGCGGACGTCCACGTATCGCCACCCCGCCTTCTTGGTTTTTTGACCGAACCGGGGGGGCGAATTGTGGTACAATACGTGACCGGACCGACCAAAACCCGGGGACCGATGGGACTGAACCCGGCCACCGCATCACCGAGGAGAAAAGTCATGCCCATGAGACAGCATATCGCGATCGTCCTGGTTGCCCTGGTCGCCATTCCAGTGGCGGCGCAGTCTGGCCTCCTTCCTCTCGAATCCGGCTATACCATCTATATCCACGGGCAGCCGGCCGGTAAGTCCACGCTCCGGGTGACGGAAACAGAGGATGACCTGGTAATGGAATCCGCATCGCTTGTTCATTACGATCAATTCAAGCTCGACCTCAAGACGCTAACGGTGGCGGACAAACAGACTTTCCTGGTCAAGAAGTTCACTTGGGATGGGGAGCGGACCGGGATGCTGATCTCCGGCGAAGCGGTGGTCAACGGCAAGACCGTCGAGGGGTTCATTGTCGAGAATGGCGAAAAAGCGCCGTTCAAGCGGGTTTCGAAAAACGCGCAGATCGTTTTCATGGAGGAGTACGTGGTGGCGCATCAAGTGCTTATAGCGCTTGTTTTTGCGCGATCGGATGAGAGGACTCACCGTTATGGCCTGCTCTTCCCCTCCAACCTGAATCTGACCGACATGACCCTTGTCAAGGGCAGCCAACTGGCCATCGAGTCCGAGACGAAAGAGGCGATCTGCCAGAATTACACCGTAGAAATATCCGGCTCATCGCCTTTCGTCGGTTGCTATGATGCCAAGCGGAAGATGCCAGTGTACTTGGCTTTCCCCATGAGCGGCACCGAGGAGTTCCTGGATGAGTTCTTCGGGGACCGCCCCGTCTCGCGCTGGGCGGAGCCTAACCCCTAACTCCTTTTTTTACTAGTTGTTAGGGATGTGGACGCCGCGAACCTCGATTTTTCGGATTGACAACGTGGGCCCGTTGCAGTATTCTTGTTCCTGTTCGTCAGCTTTGGAATGGTGCTCCTCCCCCCGCGGATCCTGGACTCACCCGCTTTGGGCTGAATTTAGGACCGTATTTTTTTGGGGTGTCAAGACATCATGGAACAACAGCCGAGCATAAGCAGGAACTCATTGGGGGTTGCCATCGTCTCGCTCTGGGTTAGAAAGCTGAGCGTTGGTTTCCTTCTGGCGTCCTGGACCCTCCCCCAGGTAGCGGTCCGTATCGTAACCACGGTCCGGTCCCTGCCACGGCGGAGAGCCGCCGCCGCCGCGGTGCTCGCGGCGGTGATTGTGGCGCCGTCCGGGCTGTTCGTCCGCGAACGCCTGGTTCGGCTCGAACAGAACGCGGTGCACCGACAATTGGCGGTCTCGTCGGCCAGCGAGATCGCCGTCCTCAACAATACGCTCGACTGGCTCATGGATGAGCAGGCCGACCTCCGGTCACTGCTGCTCGACGCCGGATACTCGGTGGTCCACGGCGACCATATGTCCGTGCGCCTGGTCGCGACCGGCTACTCGAGCAGCGTGTGGGAGACCGATGACACGCCCCATATAACGGCCGCCAACACCCGGACTCGACCCGGCGTGGTCGCGATGTCTCGCGACCTCATCCGACGGTACAACCCCGACGCTCTCTTCTCCTTCGGCGACACGATCCGCATCTCCGGCCTGGGCGACTTTGTCGTGGAGGACTCGATGCACCCCCGATGGCAGAACCGGGTCGACATATGGTTCCCGTCGTCGGACGCGGCGCGGAATTTCGGAAAGCGGCACGTGGTGGTGTCCAAGCCGCTCGATTCCACCGAGGTCGATGACGAGACGGCCGAGGCGGGCGACGCCGTCCCCGTCGTGACCGGATACCTGTCCAACACTTCCCTGCCTCAATAGCCGTGGAAGGGAGCCGACGCTCCGACGCTCCGACGACACCGGCGATACCAAGCACCGAGCGAGTCCCAGAACCCCCCTTATGCGCCGCGGGAGCCCGCCCGCCGGGTTTTCGATTGCGCCGGGTTATCTTTGTTTCTATCATGAAGTGACATTCAGGAGCGGCAGCTTCCCAAATAACGGGGGCCCTGCGCACCATTGTATCGGCTTCTCAATCTCCTAGTTACGCGCAGAATCCTGTATATCCGCGGAGAGGCGATCCGGCGCGCCCGGGATGGTTGGATACCAATCATCGGCGGCCGCAGAGAAGGGAGTGTCGTTGGAAACCTATCACGTGGTCATCATCGGGAGCGGACCGGGTGGATACGTCGCGGCCATTCGCGCCGGCATCAACGGACTCAAAACGGCGCTGATCGAGAAAGACCCGTTCCTGGGCGGAACCTGCCTTCATCGCGGGTGCATCCCTACCAAAGCGCTTCTACATACCGCCGATCTCTATGACGAGTTCAGAGATTCCAGTGAGCACGGGATCTCGGCGGAGAACGTGCGTTTGGACATGGCGATCGTCCACGACCGCAAGGCTGCGATCGTGGCCAAGCTGGCCAACGGCGTCCGGTCGCTCGTGAAAAAGCGCAAGGTCCAGGTGTTCACCGGACTCGGGAGCCTCACCGGCTCCAATACGGTGAAAATCTCCGGCCCCGACGGCGAGACGACCATCCGCGGAGAGTATATCGTCCTCGCCACCGGCTCGATCCCCTCCAGCTTCCCGCACCTGGAACCCGACGGAGGCGCCATTCTCAACAGCGATCACATCCTCCAAATGCAGGGTGTGCCCGGAAGCCTGGCCGTGATCGGTTCCGGCGCCGTGGGCGTCGAATTCGCGTCGGTCTTCCGGTCGTTCGGGAGCGAGGTCCATTTGATCGAGCTCCTTCCGCGCCTTTTACCGCTGGAGGACGAGGACTGCTCCAAACAACTGGAACGATCATTTCGCGCGCGGGGCGTCAAGAGCTACGTGGGCACCGAGGTGACCGGGACCACAGCCGTAAAGGGCGGAGGCGGCGCCGTGCTCTCACTCCGGAAAAGCGGACAGACCTCGACCTTGGAGGTCGAGAAGGTCCTGGTCGCCATCGGCCGGCGTCCCGTGACGGAGGGGCTCGGACTGGAGGCGGCCGGTATCGAGATGAACGGCCGCTATGTGCAGGTGGATGAATTCATGCGCACAAACGTGCCTCACGTGTACGCCATCGGTGATCTGGTGAAAACGCCCTGGCTCGCCCACGTGGCCTCCGCCGAGGGCATCCTCGCCGTCGACCACATCGCGGGCAAACCGGTGGAGCGCATCGACTACGACAAGATACCGAGCTGCACGTACTCCCGCCCGGAGGTGGCCAGCGTGGGGCTCTCCGAAGAGGCGGCGCGTAAGAGAGGATACGACGTCAAGGTGGGCAAGTTCCCATTCGCCGCCATCGGCAAGGCGATGATTCTCGGCGACACCGGTGGGTTCGTGAAAATGGTGAGCGACGCCCGCTACGACGAACTGCTGGGAGTACACATCGTGGGACCGCGCGCCACCGAACTCATCGCCGAAGCGTGCCTGGGTATGAGACTCGAGACCACGGTCGAGGAGGTGGCTCGAACCATTCACGCCCACCCGACGTTGTCGGAGGCGATGATGGAGGCAGCCCACAGCGTCTACGGAGAGGCCATCCAC
>JBGSIK010000434.1:0-9764 GCA_041742575.1 Candidatus Krumholzibacteriia bacterium | reverse complement strand
TTCAAACCCGGCTCGTAGATCGGGATCTCACCCTTGTTGAGCCTCGCGATGCGCGGCTCGTCGATATCCACGCAGTGAACGGTATGACCGAAGTCGGCCAGGCAAGCCCCGCTCACCAGTCCCACATACCCCGTCCCGATCATGCAGATCTTCGCCATTCCACTCCTCCGATCGATGCCCGCGTCGCCTCGCGGCCGCGACGGATCGCCGCCCGGCGCTCAACACGCCCGCGAGTTTTCCTCCACCAGGAGCTTTTGTTCCCAATACGTCAGCAGCCACCGCAGCGTCTCTTCGATGGGGATCTTCGGCCGCCAACCCGTGTCCGTCTTTATCTTGGCGGGATCCCCCCGAAGCTCGAGCGTGTCCACCGGCCGCAGCCGCGACGGATCGATCTTGATCTCCACGTAGACCCCGGCCAGCACGCACAGCCGATCGAGGAGGTCGCCGATCCGGTAGGAATTGCCGGAGCAGACGTTGTAGATCTCCCCCCGCCGGCCGCCCTCGAGGAGCCCGATGTAGGCCTCACACACGTCGCGAACATCGAGAAAATCACGTTTGGTGTCGAGGTTTCCGACGTGGATGACGGGATCGCGCTTGCCGAGTTTGATCCCCGCGATCTCGCGCGCGAAGCTCGGCAGCACGAAATCGATCCTCTGCCCGGCGCCGGTGTGATTGAAACTCCGCGTCATGACCACATCCACGCCATAGAGCGCGGCGTACGTGCGGCAACACTGGGTCTGCATCCACTTGCTCAGCGCGTAGGGGTTCTGGGGATCGATGGGGCTCGTTTCCCGCAAAGGCAGCTGGTCTTCCGACGTGACCGGCCCGTACTCATCCGCCGAACCCACCGCCAGCAATCGGCATACAGAAGACCGGCGCCTGAGTTCATCGAGGAGATGGAGAACCGGGATCGTGTTGTCGGTGATGGTCCCGACCGGGTTGTCGAAGGACATGCGCGCGCTGGATTGGGCGGCGAGATGCACGATGGCATCCGGCTTGGACTGATCGAGCAGCTTCGCGACGGCCTCGCGGTCGGTGAGGTCCACGGCGATCCGCCGGGTTTTCTGGGCAGGACGGTCTTCCGGTAACCGGTCCGCGCCCCAGACTTCGATACCGGTCGCGGTCATCCGCTCCGCGAGCACGCGACCGACGAATCCTCCGCTGCCTGTGATCAGCACCCGCCTCACCGCTAGCTCCTCACCGCGCTCTCCAGTAGGCCATGATGTCCCGCAGGGTCTGCTCGAACGGGATCTCCGGCTGCCAGCCGGTGTCACGCTTGAACTTGGAGCAGTCCCCGAGCAAGACGGGCACATCCGAGGGGCGCAGGCGCGTCTCGTCCGTGCGGATTTCGATCTTGGCCGACGCCATGCCCAGCAGAACGTCCAGGATGTCCCGGATCTTCCAGGCTTTCCCCGAACAGATGTTGTAGACCTCGCCCGGCTTGCCTTTTTCGAGCGAGAGCCAGTACGCCCTCACTACGTCGCGCACGTCGGAGAAGTCGCGCACCGCGTCGAGGTTACCCACGTAAATAACCGGTTTCCGCAGTCCCTTTTCCACATCCACGATCTGCCTGGCAAAATCCGAGGCCACGAACACCGGCGGCCGCCTCGGCCCGGTGTGGTTGAAGGCGCGCGTGCGCACGACGTCCGTCTTGTAGCTCATGAAATACTGATAGCCCAGCATGTCCTGCCCGACTTTGCTCACGCCGTAGGGGCTCATGGGCCGGAGCGGGTTCTCCTCCTTGATCGGAAACTCGTTCGGGTACACCATGCCGTATTCCTCGCTGGAGCAAGCGAGCTGGATACGGCATTTATGCTCGATCTTCCGCACCGCCTCGAAGATGTGGAGCTGCCCGAGCACGTTGGTGGTGAGGCTCTCCGACGGCGCCCGCCAGCTCGTCGGCACGAAGCTCTGCGCCGCCAGGTGAAATATGAACTGGGGCCGGACGTGTTCGATGACGTCTCGCGTCGATCCCGCATCGCGGAGATCGCATTCGTGGAGGGTAATCTTGCCGTCCAGGTGTTCGATGTTTTCGGTCCGACTCCGCCAGCGGATTAGGCCGTGAACCTCGGCGCCGGGCATCGTCAGGCAGTGGTCGGCAAGATGGCTTCCGGCGAAACCGGTGATCCCGGTAATGAGCACGCGCATCGAGCGAGTCCTTTCTGTGTGGATCTCGTATCCGGAGTCGATCGCTTTTGGAGAAATAACTTAAGAATGTTAAGGGAGCGAGTCAATAAAGTCAAATGGTTTAAACACTTACCCGGGAGGACGGGAGGCGGCTGGCCGCAGCTAAGGCGGCCAAAAAAAGGGCCGCGGCCCCGCACGACGGAAGGCGCGCAGTGACCTCGGCCCTCGGCCATGTGCTGCCCCGCTGAGGTGTAGACCGCACGGGGCAGCCGCCCCCCCTGCATGACAGCAGGGTCATTTTAATAATACTAATTTCTTCGTTTGTGTAAACCCCTTTGTCTCGAGACGGCCGAAATAGACCCCGCTGGAGACCGGCTGGCCGGAGTCGTTGAGACCGTTCCAGGTCACCGGACGAACCGCTTCCGGAGAGACCTCCCCATCGACCAGGGTGCGGACCAGTCTCCCGGTCACGTCGTAGATCCGGAGCGACACATGCCCCCGCTCGGCGATCGAGTACCGGATAGTCGTCGCCGGATTGAAGGGGTTCGGATAGTTTTGGAAGAGGCTGTTGACTCCCGGTAGCGGGCTTCCCATGGCGTCAAAAACACACTCCCCGAGCCAGCCGAGAATCCGCTCCATGTGCCAAACCCGGGCCGGCCACCCCTCCGGAAACGCGTCGCGTATCTCGTGGAAGCTGAACCCGCTCAGAATGAAACCCACCAATGCGCCCTGCGCGTTCGTCGTGGTGTCGGCCACGATTGCGCCCGCCGAGGCGCCGTTGCCTTCGTACGTCGCCGCCTGGATCACACCCGTGCCGTTCGGCGCGATGACGTCGAAGTCGTTGATCACCGGACAGCCGCCGTAGGCCACCAGCGTGTCAGGACCCCGAACGTCTGAGAACATCCCGCCGGGGGTACCGACGACATAGGGCGAAATGCCGACAGTCGGCCTGTGGTTGAAGGAGACGAGCGTGTACGGCATGTATATGCGCAACGCGTTTGCGCTCGGGCTCCACCACGAGGCCCAAACGGAGGCCACGTCATCGCCGCTCAGGTAGACACCACCGGTGGCGGGGAGTTGATCCAGGAACGTGTAGAGAAGCCCCGTGTCGTCCGACTTGTCCGGGTTGCCAGAGCCGTCCCCAAAAGCCTCCCCCAGGTCGCCCGTGTTCCAGAGGATCTTCCGGTAGACCGGCACCAGTTGGTTGAGCACGTTCTTCACACGCGCGCCGGGGTGGTTCCCCGCCGCTGACGATGGGGCTCGGATGTCGTAGCGGTCCGTTAAGTAGTAGTAACCAGTGAAGGGGCTGGGCCCTCCGCACGCCGAGTAGAGGACTCGCAACGGCAACTCGAAGAACGACTCCGCCCCCATAAAGTTCATCCCGTCTACATACAGGAAATCTCCACCGCGATTGTATCCACCCGCCGGTAGGATCGTGAACTCGTCGGGATTCTCCGCCGCCTCCACGACATCCTCCGTCTCTCCCGTCGGCGTAGGCGCGGCGAGCGAGAAATACGTCCATGTGTCCAGCGTGTTCTTCGCGCCGAAGAAGAACCAGACGGTGTCCCCAGGCACGAAGAGATCATCGTGGAGATCGATGTTGTACCGGTTGGTCACGAGCGCACCGCCCGCAGTCCATGTCGAGTCGAATTGTATTTGCGTCCAGGTGCGGCCCGAGATCTCCTGCGTCCCGACTACGTGGTACCGGGGATCGTCCACGAGCGCGCTCCCCGTGAGGGCGCCGTTGGGCCCTTGCACATCGAACCAGCCGTAGACCGCCGCGCCACCATATGTCGGATCCAGCCCGAGGCCGTACGTGCTTCCGCTCACGGTCACGACCGCGGAGTCGCCCGGGAGGACGCCCGGATTTCTCGACGGCAGGATATCGGCCGCCATGTCCGCTCGCGCCGTTCCCGTGATGGTGCCGTCTTCGGAGAAGTTGTCCTGGAAGAGATCGATGTCGCGGACCCACCACTGCGGGCGGTTCAAGTCCACACGGTACACGCGGACATTGTCGAAGATGGGCGCGTGGCTGTGGCATCCGCAGTCGCCGAGAGTGCCGCCCCAAAAGGGGCAGAAGTCCTCCACGCCCAGCGCGACTTGTATGACGAAGGCCTCACCACTGATGTAAGGGTCAAGCCGCAAAGTCTTCGTGACCCACCCAGGGTAGCGCTCCGGAATGAAGAAATTGTCATTCCGCCACCGCTCGGCGCACCCATTCACGATCGAGCGTACTGCCCATGTCTCGTAGACCAGGCTTCCTTGTTGGAGATCGAAGTAGATATCGGCTTGCAGATTGAAGACCGTTCCCGATCCCGTGAGGGCAATCTCCGGCGACCAGATCTCGTTCCGGATATATTGCCCGCGATCGTTCCCGTACGGCACCGCCTTCTGGGAAGGATACCCGCCGCACGAGTAGTCATACGTCGAACCATTGAAGAATCCCCACAGCCACGAGACGTCGCGCAAGCACGGGTCTTCCTCCTGGACCACCGTCGACCCATGAAAAAGCCCCGCGAAGTCCCCGTAGCCCGCGGGGATACAAGAAGCCCAATTGCCCGATGCCGTCTGGTGGTCGCCGACTGCCTCCGCCTCGAAAAGCTCGGTCGGGAGCACGACCCCTGACTCATCACGCACTGTGAGGCTATCGACGATCACCGCGCCGTCCGTGTTCCACAGACCGTCCTGGTCCGACCACGAGGGATCGGTGGCGACGCGCAGTCTTAAGCGGACCTCCCCCGCGTGCGCGGAACTCGGCAGGGTGAGCGACATATAATCGCTTCCAACGCCGGTGTACTCCCCCAGAGTCGTCCACTGGCTATCGCAGGAATCCCACTCCACATACGCAAAGTCGTAACCATCCTCCGTATCCCACATGACCAGGAAGTCCACCTGCACGTCGCCCGTCACTGTAAGGCAATTGGCCGTGCAGAACGCCTGATCCCAGTCGTTCGCGTAACCCGGAAGCGTCGCGTAACTGCAGAATATGGGATCCGAAAGATTGGGCCTCACTCCACACCACAAGGACTGCATCCCCTCGAGCGGCACGAGCCGCCCGAAATCCCCGCCGCCGAGGCCCGCGAAATCGTCCACGTGCCAGTAGTCGCCTGTCTGCAGCGTGCGGTCAACCGAGACCCACCCCTGTGGATCTCCAACGCCAGCGCCTTCGAAGTCCCAAAATCCAAGTTCTGTGGTATCCCCCGCCGCCGGCGCAAACTCCGCGTCACGCGGCAGGCCCGCGTCCGTCACAGACGCAAGCCGTTCCACCACGTTGATCGGGTTCCCCCGCTCCGACGTCCGCGATACCGATACCTCCCGCCCGCCGACCAATGAAACCGACACCCATCCCATGATCGAAACAGATAGAACAATGACAACAATTCGTGCGCGCATGATTCGCTCTCCCTCGCTGTGGGTTTGTAGAAGTGTTCCCATCCCACGGCTCTTTCTGCCGCAGCGGATGGCGCCGGACGCGCCCGGCACTAATGGTCGGCTCGAGGCGGTGTTTCGCGTCACCCCCTTTTGTCAGTCTCGAACAAATCGCAACAGTTACCTTGATGAATTCACTTTAGGAGCACCATTTTCTTCGTCTGCGAGAAACCGCTCGTCACGATCCTGTAGAAGTACACCCCGCTCGCGACCGGCTGGCCGGAGTCGTTGACTCCGCTCCAGGTCACCGGACGAACCGCTTCCGGCGCAAGGATTTCGTCCACCAGTGTCCGTACCAGCTGGCCGGCAACGTTGTAGATCCTCAAGGACACGTGGCCGCGTTCGGCGATCGTGTATTTGATCGTCGTCGTCGGATTGAACGGGTTGGGGTAGTTCTGGCTCAGACTGTTCACCAGAGCCTTCGGCGTCGCACCAGTCGGCTCGTTCCACACGTCCTCGAAATAGGTGTGAATCCGCCACAAGTGTTCCACACGTGCCGGGATCGGAGCCGGATACGCGTCGCGGATGAACTCGAATGCAAACCCGCTCAGGACGAAGCCTGCCACTCCGCCGCTGGCATTCAGTGTGGTGTCGGCCACAATCGCGCCGCCCAAAGTGCCGTTACCCTCGTACGTCGCCGCTTGGAGCGCGTCGGAGGTCGGCGTGATGACGTCGAAGTCGTTGATCGTGGGACAGCCACCGTAGGCCACCAGTGTGTCGGGACCCGCAACGTCCGAGAATATCCCAACGGGCGTCCCCACGACGTACGGGGAGATGCCGAGGGTTGACCGCGCGTCGTCCGCGACCAGCGTGTAGGGCATGTACTCACGCAACGCCACTGCACTCGCGCTTGTCCACGAGGCCCAAACGGAGGCCACGTCATCACCGCACAAGTAGACACCACCCACGGTCGGGATCCGGCCCAGGAAGTTCGCGAGAAGCCCAGTGTCGTCCGACTTGTCCGAGTCGCCTGATCCGTCACCAAGCGCCGTCTCCAGATCACCACAATCCCAGACGATCATGTTGTAGACCGTCGCCAGCTGCTGCCCAACGTCCATCACGCGCGAAGAGGGGTGGTTCCCGACGGAAGACGTCGGTCCGTTGATGTCATACCGGTCCACATAATCCAACGCGTCCACGAATTCGAACGCCGTGTCCCAGTAGGGCTGCGCGCCGCGGCCGTCCATGCCATCTACGTACAGGATGTTCCCGCCGCGGTTGTATCCGCCCGCCGGCAGGATCGTGAACTCCATCGGATTCGCGCACGCCAACTCTTGGTCGCGCGTGTCGCCATTCGGCGTCGGAGCGGAGCGCGAAAAGTAGTTCCACACGCCATTGTTGTTCTGAGCACCGAAGTAATACCAAATCGTGTCGCCCGGTACGAACAGGTTGTCGTTCAGGTCGATGTTGAACCGGTCGGCGACAGGGTAGCCACTCACGGACCACGTCGAGTCCATCTGGATCTGCGTCCACGTTCGACCGCCGCAGCTCTCCGTGCCGATCACCTCGTACCGTGGATTGTCGACCAACGTCGCTCCGGTGGCGCCACCATTCGGGCCCTGCACGGAGACATAGCAATAAACCGCGGGATCGCCGTACTCGATCTTGAGCCGCGCTGCCGTCTCGGACACCGTGATGCACGCGGAATCACCCGGGAGGATCCCGGGGTTGTCAATCGGCAGGATGTCCAAGGCCGCATCCGCGCGCGCAGCCCCCGTGATGGTGCCGTCTTCGGAGAAGTTGTCCTGGAAGAGATCGATGTCGCGCACCGTGTACTGCGGACCGGCCGACGTGATACGGTAGATCTCAACGTTGTCGAAGAGCGGCGCGTGGCTATGGCATAGGCAGTCGCCCACAGTGCCCTTCCACCACGGACACAGGTCCCACAGTCCAATGGCGATCCCGACGAAGGGGTAGGCAACGTCGTTGCTGGAGACGTACGATCCAACATAACACACCTTCCGGAGCCAGTCCTTCTGGGGGCCGTAGCCCCCTATGTCGTCGTCCCGCCAGCGGCCCGGGCAGCCGGCGGTGTTGATGTTCCGCACGTGCCAGACGTAGAAGATGAGCGCCTTGAGCTTCATGTCACGGTACATGTCGAATCGAAGCTCGTACCTGGTACCGCTACCCGCCTTCGGGATAGCGGGCGACCACACTTCGTTCCAGATGTACTGGCCGCGCTCATTCTCGTACGGAACCGCTTTCTGCCCCGGCCAGCCACCACACGAATAGTCGTAAGTAGAACCCGTGTAGAACGTCCAGAGGCAAGTGACGTCTTTGTAGCACGGATCCTCCTGCAGCACGCCCATCCCCGGATACAGCGCTGCAAAGTCGCCGTAGCTCGGCTCGTTGCAGGATACCCAGCCGTTGGAGCCGGTCGCACCGGAATCGGCGCTCTCGAATGTCTCCGGACCGGCCAGATACGCACCGCCGGCGGACAGGCTCACCACGTCGAGGATGAAAGCGCCGTCGGTGTTCCACAGACCGTCCTGGTCGGACCAGGCGCCGTCGGACCAGAACCGCCAGCGGATCTTGAACGGCAGGCCGCCGTGCAGCGTGTCCGGAATCACCACCGACTCCGCGCTCGGCGCAGCAGGCGGCGTGTCATACACGCCGAAACCCCCATACAGCTCGATCCAGTCCGTATCGTCGCACCCGACGTCCACGGTAATGTAGGTGGCGTCATATCCTGGCTCTGCATCCCAATAGGCCAAGAAGTCGAGGATCACGTCGTTCGTGTCAGCCGTCTGGACGCACGGCGAGCAGAACGATTGGTCCCAGACGTTGCCATAGCCCGGCGCCCTGGAATATCCGCAGAGGATTGCGTCAATTGCGATAGCCCGCGGGGTACCGCACCACATCGACTTTGTGCCCTCGAGCGGAGCGAGATAGCCGCTCAGCCCGCCGCCGAGTCCCGCGAAAGTGTCCACGTGCCAGAACTCGTGCGTCTGCGCCGTGCAATCGGCCGAGACCCATCCTTCGTTGACACAGTTCGGGCCAGAATCGAAAGTGAAATAGGCCAGAAACGTAGTCTCCGCCTGTGCCGGCGCCCTGAACTGCGGGTTCATGTCCTGGTCCGACGCCGGCCCCGAAACGTCCGTCTGGAACCGAACTGGGGTTTGCACGCGGTTCTCCCGCCCCCATCCCTTGGCCACCCCACTCAAGAGGGCAACGACGGCCAAGACCATGGCCACGTATTTACCCTTCATTGGAATGGGCCTCCTTGTGCTCGCCGCCGCCCCGGGGGTACGACGAGTGTGACAGACGACTGCTGTCTTGACTCCGCTGCAAACGCAACACGATTCCAAAATGAGAAGATTAAATTGATCCGCGCGTGCTGGACATCCGACACGCATCCCCCAGGTGGGCGTGCCAGCAACCGGGTGAGTCAGATCGGGGCAGACGCGCAAGTCGTTATGCACCGCAAATGCCCCCCGCGGTGCCACTGCGCCCTTTCCCCTGAGGCGCGCACAGTATACCATACATCTGATGCTCCGTCAACGAATTACAGAACGAGGGCGACCGTGCACCCGTGGCAATCCCAACCCCCACAAACAAGAAGCCCGGCCATCGAGCCTCCTGACCCTCGATGACCGGGCTTCTTCAGGAAGAAACAAACGAGTTACTTCAAGAGAACCATCTTCTTCGTCTGCGAGAAGTCCTTCGTCACCAGCTTGTAGAAGTACACCCCGCTCGCGACCGGCTGGCCGGAGTCGTTGAGACCGTTCCAGGTCACCGGACGTGCCGCATCCGGCGCAAGAACGTCATCCACCAGCGTCCGCACCAGCTGACCCGCTACGTTGTAGACCCTCAAGGACACGTGGCCGCGTTCGGCGATCGTGTATTTGATCGTCGTGGTCGGGTTGAACGGGTTGGGATAGTTCTGATCCAGGCTAGTCACCAGAACCGCAGGCTTCACACCCGTCGGTTCGTCGAAGATGTTTTCCAGATAGGTCAGAATCCGCCACATGTGCTCCGCGCGCGCCGGGATCGCACCCGGAACCGCGTCGCGGATGTAGTGGAATGCAAAACCGCTCAAAACGAAGCCCACGACACCGCCGACGCCGTTCAACGTGGTGTCGGCCACAATCGCGCCGGCCGAGGCGCCATTGCCCTCGTATGTCGCCGCCTGCATCACGCCCGCGCCATTCGGCGTGATGGCGTCGAAATCATTGAGCAGCGGACAGCCTCCGTAGGCCACCAGCGTG
>JBGSIK010000433.1:0-8979 GCA_041742575.1 Candidatus Krumholzibacteriia bacterium | reverse complement strand
GAGATTCGTTGTCCGGATTCTACCCCAAATGGCCGCGGCCGAGCAAACCCAGAGCGGGACTCTGAGCCCCAGCCGGGCCACAGCTATCAAGGCGGCTTTTCCCCTCCGCTCCCGCCGGATTTGTCGCGCTTGCGTTGTTCGACTGCGCGCCGCAGCACGAATTCGATCTGGCCGTTCACGCTGCGGAGCTCCACACTCGCCCAACGCCGCAGTTCCTCGTAGAGCCGCTCGTCGAGACGAAGCAGGAATGATTTTCGCTCGGCCATCCCGAATCACCTCCCCCGCAACCCCGAAACTCCATGTCGAGGGCGCTGGGTTTACTGGTACAGCGTTCCGGCATTGACGACCGGCATGGCGGCGTTCTCGCTGCAGAGCACCACCAGCAGGTTGCTCACCATGGTGGCTTTGCGTTCGTCGTCGAGATGAACCAGTTCCCTCTTGTTCAGCTCCTGAAGCGCATGCTCGACCATGCCCACCGCCCCCTCGACGATCTTAAACCGCGCCGCCACGACGGCGCTTGCCTGCTGTCGCCGGAGCATCTCGCTGGCAATTTCGGGCGCGTAGGCCAGGTGCGAGAGCCGGGCCTCGATCACGTCGACACCCGCGCGAGCCAGCCGTTCCTCCAGCTCCGACTGGAGCTTGCCGCTCACCTCGTCGGTGGAACCACGCAGCGTCAACTCGGTGTCCTCTCCGTCGTAGGCGTAATTGCTGGCCATGTGGCGGAGCGCAGATTCGCTCTGTATGCTCACATATGCGGAATACGCATCCACCTCGAATTGGGCCTTGTACGGATCGATCACCTTCCAGACCACGACCGCCGCGATCTCGATGGGATTGCCGGACTTGTCGTTCACTTTGATACGCGTGGTCTCCTGGTTCCTGATCCGGAGCGAAATCTTGTACTGCTTCATGAACGGGTTGGTCCAGAAGAAGCCGTTTTGAACGACGGTCCCCTTGTACTTGCCGAACAGCACCAGAAGCGCCGCATAGTTGGGGTAAACGATGAAGAACCCGATGGAGCAGAGAAAGGCTGCCACCACCGTGATCACCCCCCAGATGATCAGTCCCGTGCTGCCAGTCGTGCCCCCTCGGATGAACAGATAAGTCGCGAGCGCATAAAGCAACAGGTCCACGAGCAGCATGAACCACCCGTTCAGCGCCCGTACGACCCGGTTCTCAGTCTTGGCCATCACACACCTCCTGTTGTTATCAATATGATATCACATTAATAGCATATGTCAAGCCCCTTTTCGGGGGAACCGCGGGCCCCGTGACCGCGCCAGACGGAGCAGGCGGTCCGCTTAGGGTTGCGCTTTTTTGTGGTATAATTACGCCGCAGGCGTAGTGAGATTCACGGCTGTCCACCTCATGTACATTCCGAAGTATGGCTCGTAACAAATTGATATATAGTGTGATCGTCTTTTCGTTGGCATCGATGTTTGCCCTCTCGGCTGTGGCCGGCAGAATCCTGATTGAAGCCGAGAACTACACCACGTGCAACGAAGTCGGAGACGAAGTAATACACAAAGTCATCCTCGCCGGTTGCAGCAACGGTTCCGTCCTGGTCGGTTTGGACTATGCGGACGAATGGACGCAGTATCAGCTGCCCCTCACGGAATTCGGAAAATTCACAGTGTTTATACACTGCCGAGGAGATTCGGCTGTTCCATTCCGTTTCCGACTGGTGCTGACCGGCTCTGAATCGGGAAACACACAAACCAGAGAACTCAGTTTTGCCGGGCTCGGTTTCGGGTGAGCGTCTTCCACTTGGGTAAATCCCGCCGGGAGCGGGCTTCACTTATTCGAACCGTCATACACCGTGAGGCTGGAGTTTATCGAAGGTGCTTACAGCCAGCTGGACTACATCGCGTTCGATTGTGTCGTTCCCACGGAGAACCGTTCGTGGGGCGCCGTAAAGGTGCTCTATAGCGATTGAGTGTGGCGGCTTTTATTCGCCGCTAGCGGCAGTGACAAATCATTTGTGTCCGTCGGGCGCCCGGAGCAAACTCGATCCGGCAAAAGAGGCAGAATCAGCCCCGGCGTTTTGAACAAGGGCGAATGTAGAATTGTCAACACGATGAAGCACGCTGTGATAATAGCAATGGCGGTTTTGTTGATCGCTGTGCCCGCCTCGGCGGCAAGGGTTCTCGTCGAGGCTGAAAACTACACCAAGAGCAACGATATCGGCTACGAACCGATTCGTAAAATTGGCGTCGACGGTTGCAGCGGCGGCGCTGCCATGATCGGTCTCGATTGCGAGGGCGAGTGGACCCGGTATTCGCTCACCGTCGCTGCTTTCGGTACGTACGCGGCGTATCTGCGCTGCCAGGGGGACTTGGGCGTTCAGTTCGGTTTCCGCATGGTGTTGACCGGATCCGTGTCCGGAAGCACGCAAACCATGGAGTTTTCGTTCAACGGACTCGACGACGGCTGAGGAACCTGGATCAGCGCCGCCGGGAGCGGCGTACTAGGGCTGTACGAAGCTTCTTACACCGTTAAACTGGAGTTCATGGAAGGCACCGACAGCACACTGGATTTCATCGCATTCGATTGTTTGGTTCCCACAAAAACCCGGTCGTGGGGCGCCGTGAAGGCACTCTACCTCGACTGAAGATGTCGCCTTGATCGCCCGCCCGGATCTTAATAATCATCTGTCTTCCGTCGGAAATCCACCCTGGCTCTTCCAGGCAGATCACTCGACCGTCTCCCATACGGAAATTTACGATCTCGACCGGCAGTCTCTGCTAGAATGCGGGTTCCAAGGAGGCTCACGATGACACTCATTCAGGAGAAGGTTCGTCAAGCCGTCGCACTTCTCAAGCGTTTCAACGTGGACTGCTGGATTACCTTCACGCGGGAAAGCCAGATCAACGGCGATCCGACGTTGTGCTTCCTCGCACCCTCGGATGTGACTTGGCATTCGGCGTTCATCATTACCGCCGACGGACGCTCGCGGGCCATCGTGGGGCAGTTCGACCAAAAGACGATCGAAGAATCAGGTGCCTACAACGAGGTCATCGGGTACATAACCAGCATCCACGAGCCTTTCCTCGAGTACATGAGAGAGTTGGACCCGGCTACCATCGCGGTCAACTTCTCCAAGGGGAGCGAGATCTGTGATGGCTTGACCCACGGCATGTTCCTGGTCCTCCAGGAACTCCTCGCGGAGATCGGGATGGCCGGGAGGATGATCCCGGCGGAAAAGATCGTCTCGGCCTTGAGGGAGCGGAAGACGGCAGCCGAAATCGATAGCATCAAAGCCGCCATACGCGAGGCTGAGGACATATTCGCCGAGGTGGCAGGATTCATCGCGCCCGGAAAAACGGAAAAGGAGATCGCCGCTTTCATGACCGCCGAGCGCGAGCGGAGGAACCTCAGGTCCGCCTGGGCCGAATCCACATGCCCCGCCGTATTCACAGGGCCGGAGACCGCCGGCGCCCACTACTCCCCCACCGATCGCAGGGTCGAACGCGGTCACGTCCTGAACATGGATTTCGGGGTCGTCGTCAACGACTACTGCTCGGACCTGCAGCGGACCTTCTATGTGCTGGGAGAGGGAGAGAAGAAACCTCCCGCAGCCGTTATGAAGGGGTTCGAAACGATTGTTCGCGCCATCGAGCATTCCCGGCAAGCCATGAAGCCCGGAGTTCAGGGGCACGATATCGACGCCATCGCGCGAAAGACCATCATGGATGCAGGGTACACCGATTTCCCCCACGCGCTCGGGCATCAGGTGGGGCGCTTCCCCCATGACGGAACAGCCATCCTCGGTCCCAAGTGGGAGAAATACGCCCAGAAGCCGTTCCTGCCTCTCGAAGAGGGAATGGTGTTCACCATCGAGCCCAGGCTGGCCATTCCGGGTCACGGCACCGCCACGGTCGAGGAAATGATCGTCGTGACCACGACCGGCGCCGAATGGCTATCGACTCCGCAAAAGGAGATCATCGTGATCGCATAGTTCCCGCCGGGATCTCCTTCTCTCCATGAACAGCCATTTCAACATCCTGATCGACGGCAGCATCGTCGGGCTCTATCTGCTGGCCACCATGATCGCGGGCGTCATGGTCCGCAAGTACGTGGCCAAGGTAGAGCACTTCATCGTGGCCGGACGCGAGATGAACGTATACCTCGGCATCGCATCTCTCGCGGCCACCGAATTCGGCATTGTGACCTGCATGTACACGGCTCAGGCCGGATACACGCGCGGCTTTGCCGGTACGATCCCCGGGATCTGCAATGCCCTCGCCATGTTCGTGGTCGGTTACACCGGCTTCTGCGTGAAGAAGCTCCGCGACTCGGGCGTGATGACGATCCCCGAGATCTTCGAACAGCGGTATGGCGGCTTCGTCCGCTGGTTGGCCGGCGTGGTGATCGTGCTTGGCGGGCTCTTGAACATGGGTGTCTTTCTCCGCGTCGGCGGTCAGTTCCTGGTGGTGTGCTGCGGCATGAACCTGCAGTATCTCGAGCTCACCATGACGGTGCTCCTCGTCGCCGTGATGGTGTACACGATCATGGGCGGAATGCTCTCCGTGCTGGTCACCGACTTCCTCCAGTTCGTGGTGATGAGTGCGGGGCTGCTCCTGGTTACATTCGTCGTGTTGGGCACGGTAGGATGGAACGCGCTCACCGAAACGGTGAACGCACGTTATGGCGCCGGCGGCTTCAATCCTTTTGTGGCCCCGGACCTCGGTTGGCCGTTCGTGCTATCCAACCTCCTCACCAATACCGGGGCCGTGCTCACCTGGCAGGCCGTGATCGCACGGCTGCTTGCGGCCAAGGACAGCAAGACCGGTCGCAGGGTCTACACCGGAACGTCTTTCTTTTTTGTATGCCGTTGGGTGATACCGGGTTTGTGGGGCATGGCTGCCCTGGCCGTGGTGACACCCGACATACTGGCCCAGATCGGACTTCAGTTTGGCGAGAGGGATGGCTCTCTCTTCGCGATGCCCTATCTGCTGAGCCAGCTCCTGCCCGCAGGAATGATGGGACTCCTCGTGGCCGCGATGCTGGCCGCGGACATGAGCACGGACTCTTCTTACATGCTTAGCTGGGGCAGCGTGATCTACAACGATGTCCTGGCGCCCTTTCGCAGGAAGCGGACCTGGTCCGAGAGGAAAGGCATCCTCTGGAACCGGTGCATCATAGCCTTGATCGGTGTGTTCCTCCTCTTTTGGGGGTTGTGGTACAAGATCGAGGGCAACTTGTGGGAGTACTGTCAAACCACGGGCACCATTTATCTCGCCAGCATGTCGATTCTATTGATCGCCTGCTGCTACTGGAAACGGGCGAACAACTGGGGCGCAATCGCCGCCATTGTCCTCGGTGCCGCGTTGCCTGTGCTGGCTTTGAGCTTGAATCTGTTCGTTCAAACAGAGGTGCCCGTACTCGATGAGGCCGGACGGCAGATGATGAAGGATGGACTCGCCATGACGCGAACCATGGGCTGGGCGAAGTATCACATCGGCGACAACTTCGTGAACATCGGGACCTACGCCCTCGTCGCCGTCGCCATGGTCGTGGGATCGCTGCTCAAGCCCAAGGCGAGCAAGACCTGAGAAGAACAGGGACACCCGTGATACTGGTCGACATGCTGAAACACTACCCGTTCTGGGGCCTTCTCACGCTCGCCGTGCTGGTGTGGTACTGCACCATCACCATTTATGTAGCCATACGGGGATTCCTCGACATAAGAACGATGCTCCGACGTCTCAAGGATCGCAAACGAGACTCCTAGTAGGAAAGGTATCGGTCCCTCGTCCGGAGCCCGACCTCTCAGATCTTTCCCTGCGCCTTCAGCGTATCGATGAACGCCCGCATGAGGTATTCCAACTGAGACGAGCTGTACGCCGGGCCAGTGGCCTTGATGTATGGCCCGGAGCCGGCAGTGTTGGCATCGATAGTGGCGATCAGTGCCGTCGTAAAGGTGTCAGCGTCTTCGCCGGCCACGTATTCGTAGCCGACGCTCAGCGAGCCGTTGTAGCCGTCGAGCGTTACTTCCGTGGTATCGTCCTGGCTGCCAATGATGGACACAATGACATCCGGTGCCGGCTGAATTCCGTTGTTGGTGAAAACATTCGTGATGACCGCACGGGCCTCGTTCTCGGTCAGTAAATCCGGTGGGACCGGCGGGGGCCCCGTGACCCCCACCCCATCGTCGCACGACTCGAGTATGGCGAGCAGCGCCGCAGAGGCCGCTCCCTTTTTGATCAGGGTCAACGCGGCCGGTTCTCTCCAAGGCGCGAATATTCCCCGTGGATACCGCGGGACGGAATACAATCCGATTCGCTTAATCCGCAGCATCGGCACTCCTCCTTCTGATCATGCAGTCTTCGATATACGACGACAGGGGGAACGCTTTATCGTAGAACTTCCTTTCGAATAGAGCGACATTGCGTTTCCAAAGTTTATTCGCCAGCTTGTCGACAATCGGCATGAGCATGCGTTCGTGCTCGCAAATGATGGGCGGCACGGCGGAGAGGCTCCCCGTTGCCCGCCAGTTGACGCACCCGCAGTAGGTCGCGCACCGTCCGGCGAGCGCGCACCCGGCGCAGGAGTCCTTGTCCCGATAGTTTTCCGCCACGAACCAGGCCCGACGGGATTCATCGAAGCCGGTGAACACATCGCCGATCGAATTGTCGAGATACGAAGCCTCATCGCTGCCGACGAACTGTACGCAGGGGTATATCCTGCCGGATGCGGCGATCGCGATCTGGGTGTTGGCGAGGTCGCAGAGATCACCGTTTCCATACGGCTTCTGCGCCCATGTCTTGATACGTTCATCGAACGGACTGTAATACAGCTTGCGGCCTTTCGACAGCGATTCGAAATAGAACCGCGAGAGCCGGAGGTACTGCTTCTTCAACACCCGCAGGTCCTCGTTCCGCCAAGGCGCGGAGTAGTCGAGCGTCTGCAGGACGTACCGGAATCCGATATCGAACAGATGCCTCGCACCCTCGGCGACGAAGGGGGCCGTCTCCGGCACAATCACGGAGACCGCGATCGTGTACGGGTTGAACTCGAGAATATCGGATATGCGCGCGGTAATGCGCTGGTACGATCCCCGGCCGTTGGCGAATCTGCGCACGCTGTCGTGCTGGGCCTGGCTGCCGTCGATGCTGAGCACGAAAAACATCTCGTTATCCCGGCAGAACTCGAGCAGCTCTTTGTCGACGAGCGTGCCGTTGGTCGACATCCGGAACTGCACTCTCCGGCCGTACCGTTCCCGTGAGTAGCGGACAATCTCTCGGATTAGGGGAAACTCCAGCAAAGGCTCGCCGCCAAAGAAGGTGATCGCGCACGAGCCGTTGGAATTGTCAGCGAGAAAGTCGACTGCGCGCCGGGCCGTATCCAGCGACATGCGCCTGTCGAGCTTCTCGCCGGCGTAGCAGTATGTGCAGCGCAAATTACAGTTGTGGGTGAGAGAGAGAGCTGCGTACTTGACCTGGGAGAGCTTCATCGGACCCCTTTCGCTGGACACACCGGAGAGCGCCCTGTGGCGCTTCCGTACCCGCTCGCAGTGGCCATGCCCAGGGGAAGCCGATCCACTTCCTATGCGACTGGTGGAGTCAAACCGGAGTTTAGCGGGAATTCAATTCCGCGTCAATATCCAAGCGCGGCGGGCGCATTGGACGTACCGCCTGTCGGAGATAGCCCTGCGAAGCTGTGCGAGAACAAGCTCACGGATTCGGGAAAGGAAAGAGCGCACGCGCGCTCTCGGTGAGCGGCGTCACCGCGTAGGCGTCCCCGAATTTCCGCACGGGGAACCGCGCTTCCCACGGCGGGTCCACTCCGCGCGTCGGGAACAGCAGATTGCGCCATCCTGGGGATCTCTCGCGCCAGGCGATTGCGTCCAGGTTCGGCCATACGGCGAAAATAGGACGCCCGAGCTCCTCCAGGTGGGCTTGGTCATCGGCCGATAGGGTTCCGGCTCGGTACAAACGCTGCACGATCTCCTCCCGCCGCTTCATCTCGTGGGCCGGATACCCGCGCAGCATGGCATCCGGTTTCTCGACGTGGTAGAGATCCCGCCTGAGAAAATTGCCAGTGTCTATGTCGCCCGGCGGCACGATCAGGACGGCATTCCCGGGCAAGGCCTCGCGAAGGGTCGCATGCGCGGGAATATCCCACGGCTGCCGCCAGGATGCCCGGTAGTCTACAGCCCTCGAGATCCACAGAAAGCCGCTCACCGGGGCAAAGAGGAGCAGGGCCAGTGCGATCTTCACCCCGGTCGATCGTGCGCCGAGCCAATCCCCTACCCAACCGGAGACGGCGAGGGCCAGCGGGATCCAGACCAGATAAGAGAGCTTGTCCACCGTGAAATAGCTGCTGGGGCCCGGCAGCCTCACGAACAGAGCCACGAGAGCGCACCCCGCCACCCACCAGAGCCAGATCCTCGCGCTCGCTTCTTTTTTCCCGAATCGAGGCACCGCCCACACCGCGGCCAGCAAACCCGGCAGAAGACACCCGAATAAGCCCCAAAGCTTCTGCGGAGAGAGGTCCACAGGAAGCTGCCAACGGTCACCGGTTCCCCCCATCAATCCCCTCACGAAAGGGGCGGCCGGCAGGAACCCCAAAAACACTGCGATCACCCACGGCCACACACAGGCGCTCACGGATGGGCCACGGAGGAGCCGAACCACGACGAGCGCTCCGAGGAAGGTCGTTGTCACGAGCAGCGACAACCCGACGACCGGATGAAGCACGGCGGCACAGAGCGTGAGGAGAGCGGCGAGAAAGAGATCTCTCCCCGTGGCTGTGCGTGGAGAGCCAAGGCGCCCCCGCAGGTGGCGCCAGAAGCACCCTGCCCAGGCGATAAAGGCGGCCAACGCCAGGGACAACGGCGTCGCCACGAGGAACTTGTCCAGAAACCAACTCTGCCCTCCGTGTGCCCGCACGAACACCGTAGATGTGTCGTAGTTGAGCGGCAGCAGATCGAAGGCGCGCGCCAGTTCCTCGGACCCGCGGCTTTGCCCCAACAGC
>JBGSIK010000432.1:0-6829 GCA_041742575.1 Candidatus Krumholzibacteriia bacterium | reverse complement strand
GGTAATGACTCAAACATCAAAATACTTTAGATAGGACGGTATGTCCTCGTAGCGCCGCTGGCCCAAGAAAAATACATTTGGATATTTTTTGAGTTGCGAGACGTCGCGCGCGACCCGGCCGATCAAAACAAAGGAGTACTTCGGACGCTTGGAGGCGAGATATTCGATGAGATCGAGATCGAGCCACGCTTCTATGAGACCGAAGAACCCGACGATGGGGGAGGGTACGTCCGCCATATCCGCCGGTTTCGGAAAATCCTCGGTGTAGGCGCGATTGAAGTGCGAAGTGTCGACTCCGTGGGGGCTGAAATATGTGTTGCGGTTCAGCTGGCTCTTGCGCTCGGTCAGCTCCTCCGAAATCGTGAATACCACATCCGCGCGTTCGAGGACGAGCCGCTCCATTTCTCGGATCCGCTCCGGGTCCACATCCGGCATGGCCGCGTATTCGTCCACAACGTAGTAGACCGTGCCTTTGCGCCTGATGGTATCCACCAGCGATGCGTAATGCGGCAGTATGATCCAGAGGATGGGACGTTCGAAGCCGACTTTTCTGCAGGCCCGTCCTATGGAGCGAGCCAGAAGTATCTTGTTGAGCCGCCGCACGGCGCGATAGCGGTGGAACGGGAGGATGAGCGGAGAATAGAGGTACATCCCGCTTTCGAGACGAACCGGATTCTTCCAGGCTTTGGCGATCTTGCGTACGATCTTGCGTAGATCCCGTTTCGACGCCTTCGGGGCCCTCTGCCCCGCCGCTTCCACGTAGAGCAGCGTGTTGTCCGCCGCCAGCAGTCGCGCGATCTGGTGACTGCTGGTCCGGTTGTCGGCGAACCAATCGTTTCCGACGTAGATGATCTGTTCATTCTTCAACATGAACGCTAACCGCCTGTTTTAATGGGAGCGCTCGATGAGATGCTCGTATCGTTCTTGATAGCGCGCCACCATGGCATCGATTCCGAAAACGCCCCGAGCCCGTTCGCGGCCGCAGGTACCCATACGATGGGCGCGGTCGGGATCAGCGATCATCCCGGCCATCGCCTCCGCCAGCTTCTCGGTATCACGCGCCGGCACCAGCACTCCCGTCTCGCCGTCGCGCACCACCTCGCGGTTCCCTCCCACATCGGTAGCGACCACGGGAAGCCCCGCGGACATCGCCTCCAATAGTGTCACCGCCAGACCTTCGGTGTAGGAGGACAACACGAAGACGTCGAAGGTGTGCAACAACTGCGGCACATCGTGTCGGCTCCCGAGAAAGATCACCCGGTCTTCGATCCCCAGTTCGGCCGCGTCCGCCTCCAGGTCTCCTCGCAGTTCGCCGTCTCCCACCAATACCAGGCGCGCGCGCGGGTTCCGGTCGGCGGCGATCCGGAAGGCCCGGAACAGGTTGCGGTGATCTTTGGCGGCCGAAAGCCGCGCTACGATACCGAACACGATCGCATCCTCGGGAACGCCGATTGATCGCCGCAACTCCCCCACGTTGGCGGGCAGGTCGTATGCGTCGACGTCGATTCCGTTGACGATCGTCTCCACCGCTTCCGGTCGTACGACGGCGCGCTCGATCGCCACTCGCCTCGCGTCCTCCGAGACGGTCACGAAGTGATCCACCAGTCCCAACCGTTGGTAGCGGGCCGGCTTCCTCTCCGAAGAGGTCTTTACGCCGTGCGCCGTATAAACCACGCCGGCCAGCCCGCCGAGCCGGGCGGCCAAAGCACCGTACATCAACGGTCCGAGGTTGTGGCAGTGCGCGATCTCGAGGTCACTCCGCTTGAACAACCACGCCAGACGGATCGGAAGCCAGAGGCTCAACCCCGGTTTCTTCCCCAGCACCTCGACGGGTACGCCCGCGCGCTCCACCTCCGGCAGCAGCTCGCCGCCGTAACCCAGACAGACGATCAGGGGGCGGAAACGCCGGCGGTCGAGGCCTAGGGCGAGGTTCAGCACCACCTTCTCCAGACCGCCGATTTCGAGGTTCTCCACCACATGGGCGACGCCGACCGCCCTGCCGGGTCCGGCCAGCTCACTGGAGTTATCGGCTCCCGCCCTCGTCAGTGTGCACCTCCCTGAAAGTTGTCCTTCAGATAAGCCAAGGTCCGCGCGAGCCCCTCCTCCGAGGACACGATTTGTCGCCATCCCATGCGCTTGAGTTCGGAATTGGTGAAGTGGAAACCCTTCCAGATGCTGCGTGTCTTGTATGGAGTGAACACTGCCGGAAGCTGCCCGTGGGAACGCCGGTTGTACCCCTGGACCAGGCGTGAGACGAGCACCATGCCGGCGTACGGGATACGAACGTAGGGAATAGCCCGGACCTCTTTCCGGTAACGGCGAAAATACTGTTTCGCCGTGGGCGGGTTGTCGTCGACCACATTGTACGTCCGCCCGGTGGCATCGTCGGAGAGCGAGGCAAGCGCAATCGCCTCCGCGCAATTCTCGACGTAAGTGAGCGGGAGTTCGCTGCTTCCACCCATATAGAGGAAGAGCCCGAAAAGACTGAGCCCGACGCGAGCCGAGAATGGCGATCCTCCCGGACCGTAGATCACACCGGGTCTGAGCACGGTCAGAGGTATGGAATGGCGCTCTGCGAAATCCCGGAACAGTTTCTCCTGCCGCCACTTTGCGTGCGAGTACACGTCCCGCTTTTCCGGATGCGGCTCGACCGGCGCGTTTTCGTCGATCAGACTTCCCGCGGGCAGATCCGCAACCCCGTAAACGCCCATGGAGCTCACGAGCACCGTTTTAGGGACAGGAGAACATCGCGCGATGGCGCCAAGCAGATTGTTGGAAGCGACGACCGTGTTCAAGAACATGTCCGCCGGTGACCCCTTGAGCGATGCAGCCAGATGGCAAATGACGTCGACACCCTCTATGGATCGCTTGGCATCATCCCGCGAGAGCAGGTTCCCCACCATGAAATCAAGGGCCTGCCTGTCGGCCGGGTCGAAGCGAGTGCGGTAACTGTCCTGCCGGATGAGGCAGCGGATGTCGGCGACGCCGTGCGCCAGCAGTCGCCCGACCAGGGCGCGCCCCAGGAAACCGTTGGAACCGGTTACTAGTACCTTCACGTCCGGGAACCGCCCTTCTCGACCTGCGAGATGACCTCGTCCATCACGGCGCCGATCCGGATGATCTCCGCGTACGGTATCGGCGGCGGCGTGTCTTCGAGGATGGATCGGTAGAAGCGTCGGAAAAGTTCCTGCATCCCGGCGAAGAACTGAAAGTCGGAGCGCGCGAAGCGGAAGACGTTGCGGACCCCTTCGCGGAAGTACTCCTTGCTCGATGCGAAAGCCGGCAGGAGCCGCCCGATGGCGCTGGGGTACTTTTCCGCCTGGTCGAGCGCGATCGTGCGCGCCACGTAATCGAGCGACAGGGTGTTCTTGGTTCCGTAAAGCCGCATGAAGTGTCTCACAGGCATGGCATGGGAGGAGAAGGTCGCGTAACCGGTGGTCTTACGGCCGGCGATCAGCACCCGCAGCTCGTCCGGCATGTCGTCTCGCCCGTCCCCGAACCTCCCATCCCTGCGTACGAACCCCAGGGCGTGGACGTAAGGGTTTTCGTCGGGAATGAATTCCATGATCTTGTGCAGGATGTGGTCGAGATTGTTTTGAAAGAGCTTTCCGGGAAGTTGATGCACCCAGTGGCCCGGGTCCCCGAGCAGCGCCAATCCGAACGGCCCGGACAAGTTGTATCCCAGATAGCATTCGACGTGGACCGGCTCGCCGAGCACGCCTTTTCCGATCAGCCGACGCATTCCCACCGAGATCGGGTCGTATGCGAACGAGTGCCCGACTGTGACCTTGCGGTTCGCGCTCTCGGCGAAAGCGATGAGCTCCTTCGCCTCCCTCAGATCGACGGTGAAGGGTTTCTCCACGTAAGCGTGGCAGCCGGCTTCGATGGCCTGCTTCGCCAGCGCCAGGTGCGACTGCGGAGGCGTGGTGATGTGAACGACGTCGGGCCGGATCTCTCGCAGCATGTGGCCGAAATCGTCGTAATGAGCGGCGATGCCGTAGCGCGCGGCCAGTTGCTCCGCCATGAGCATCTCCCGGTCGCACACCGCCGCGACCGTCGCGTTGTCGAGTTTCTGGATTTCCTCGACGTGTCCGTCCGCGATCTTGCCGCATCCAACGATCGCTGCCTTCAACCGGCCTGCTGACTTGGTCATGATTGTCCCCATTTGTGTAGTGCCGCAGCGCCGGACACCGATTCGTCGGCCCCGGCACTCGTTCCCGCCCGACCAGCCGGCGTCCGCCCCAGTATTCGCTCGAACTCGCCGAGCATCTCCTGTGCCACCGTGTTCCAGTCCCGTTTACGACCGCAGGCGGCGATATATTCGTGGTCCCATTCCTTCTCCAGACTGCGGTCGAGCGCGCGCGCCAGCTCCTGGGGCTGCTCCGGTGCGACCAGCAATCCCAAATCCTCACCGGTCACGATTTCCGGCACCCCCCCGACCCGAGCCGCCACGACCGGGCGCCCACAGGCAAGCGCCTCGACCACCGCATTCGGGTATCCCTCCTTGCGGCTCGGCAGCACGAAGACGTCCCCCGCGCAAACCCAGAACGGCACCTCGCCATGGGGGCGGTCGCCGGCGAACATGATCCGATCCGACACTCCGAGCTCCCGCGCCCGCTGCTCCAACCCGTGCTGCTGCGGGCCGTCCCCGACGATGACGATGCGCACGTCGCTTCCATGGAGGTAGGGCGCGGATTCGACGAGCACGTCCACGCCTTTCTCCGGGCTCAAGCGACTCACACAGACGGCGACCCTGCCCGCTTCGGGTATACCCAGCCGACGCCTGGCCTCGATCTTGCCCATGGTGGTAAAGCGGTCCGGCTCGATACCGTTCGATATCACCGATATGTGTTCCGGGTCGACACCGAGGGCGACGATATCTCGCTTAAGAGCGCCGCTCACCGAAAAAACACGGGCACAGCGCCGCAACGCCCAAGCGATCAGGCGTCCCTGGAGGAAGTTCTGGGCGATGCTGTGGATGTCGCTTCCGCGGCAGCTGGTCACAACCGGCAGGCGGAACGTCTTGCCCAGGAGAACATTGGCGAAGCCGTACGGGTAGGCGAAGAAGCCCAGAATCAAGTCCGGCTGGAACTCGGCCACGATCCGCCGGTACTTCCCGACCACGGACGCGTACAGCATGAAGCCGTGCGTGGACCTGAAGACTTTGGGTGTCACGAAGTATCTCGGATAGAGCACGTCGAATCCTTCGATCATGTCGCGGCGCGGGACCGCGGCATAGGGTGTATATGCGCCGGAGCGGACGAATCCCGGAAGGTACGGCACCGGCGCCACCACCCGCAGTTCGCAGTATTCGCGGAGAGCGAGCGCAAGCTTGAGGTTGTACACGCCGCGATTGCCGCGAACGCGATTGGGGAATATCCCTGTCGATATCAGGATCCTCATCCGATGCACGATATCAAGTCCGAATTCGTCCCTTTTCGCATTGAACCATGAACGGGTGGATACGGAAGGCGCATTGAAGCCTATTTGTACTCCCGGCCGTAGTACTTGTAGTCGTAGTAGAATGGGAGCGCCGCAGATGCATTGTTCAAAATGACGCCGCCGATTCGTGCGTTCGAGTCCAGAAGCACGTTCCTCGCCCGGATGACCACCTCTCTGGGGGTGACTCCGGCCAGCACCACCAGCAACACCTTGTCGATGTCGGAGACGAGAAAAAGAGTGTCGCTCACGGCCAGCACCGGCGCGCTGTCGACCAGCACAACGTCGTAATAGAAGGAGACCTTTCGGATCACCTCGGATAACGCCTCCGATTCGAACAGCTCACCCGGCGTTCTCGAGGGGCTGCCCGCGGTGATTACCTGCAGATTGGCGAGCGGCGTCTGCTGGGCCACTTCGATGGGATCGACGCCGGACTCCAAGCAGTCCTTCAATCCGCGGTCCCGCTCGAGACCGAATAGTGATCGGATGCGCGGTCTGCGCAGGTCGGCGTCCACCAGCAGGATCTTCTTCTTGGGAAACTGCGCGATGGTGACCGCCAAGTAAGCCGCGATGGTGCTCTTCCCTTCTCCACGATTCGAGCTGGTGATGAGGAAGGACTTCGGGCTCACCCCATCGAGGGGGGCACGGGCGTTGTGGTACAAGCGCCGCATTTCCGTGGCCATCGGCGACTCGCTCTGGAAATACGAAAAAATGTTTTCTTTCTCGCGGTCGCCAGACATCTACTGCCCTCGTGTATTCTCGGTCTTGTGCATCTGAAAGGTGATCAGGTTCTCCTTGGTGGATTTACCGTAGAAGTAGAAGGCGAATATCGAAACCGTGGTCAAGACGATACATGTGGTAGCCCAAATCGCCACCTGCTTCGCGCGACTCTGTCGGCGCCAGGCCGCGCCGCCTTGTTCTGCTTTGGGAATGGTCCCGATCACTTTGATCTCGAGACGCCGTTCTACGTCCTCGACGGTCTTGAACGAGGAATCGGTGAATTCGCTGAGCAGCAACCCGCCTCCGCCCAACATCAACCCGAAAAGGAATGCGAGCGCCAGAATCTTGATCTTGTTCGGCTTGACCGGTTCCAGGGGAAACGTGGCGGTCTCTACAACCTCCATGTTTGCTCCCAGCTTCGTGTTCTGAGCGGCCTCGGATATCTGCGTGGATGTCTTCGCCTGCAAAAAAGAGTCATACAGATTGCGGTTGGTTTGGACTTCGCTGCGCAAGCGCTGCAGTTCCATGTTCAACTGAGGCGAACTCTCCAGGTGTCGGCGAAACGAGCCGATGTAACCACGCAGCATCGTCAGTGTGGCTTCCCTGGCCGCCAATTGAACGCTCTGGTAGATGAATTCGTTGATGAGCGGACGGTAGTCCTGGTCGATGT
>JBGSIK010000431.1:0-4343 GCA_041742575.1 Candidatus Krumholzibacteriia bacterium | reverse complement strand
ATGGTTACGAGTCGGTGTACAGCGCGATGAGCGCGACCGGCGAGGCGTACGTGGTCACCGTGACACCGATCGAGCTGTCGGACGGACGCCGGGCGGCAATGTCCATCTCGAGGACCGCCGCAGCCGGGGCCGACCGATCGGACGAGACCCCGCCGGCAGCCGATGAGCGCGTCTCCGGCTCCACCGAAGCCGACTCCGGCGAAGTCGGCTCCGGCGCCCCGGACTCCGGCGTACATGATTCCGGCGAAGAAGAAGACGCAGGACTCCTCCGGGACATCGCTGAGCTTGCCACGCGCACGCTCGACGCTGTTCTCGCCAACGTGACCGACGGGGTCATGATCGCGAACGCGCGCGGCGAGGTGATTCTCTGCAACCGGGCTTTCCGCGAGATCACCGGTTACACCGGTTCGGGACCCGCCGAGCTGACCAGGATTTTGTTCCCCGATCGGCTCCCGGCCGAAACGACGCTCGCCGACCTCGGACGCGGCGATCTTCCCCACCAGGTCGAAAGGACCATCTTACCGCCCGGGGGCGGGAGGATTCCGGTCCGGATGACGGCGGTGCGGATCGATGGGATCGGCGGTTGCAACGGAGTGCTCCTGACGTTGCGGGACCTGAGAGAGAAGCGTGAAGCTCAGGACCATGCCATCAAGGCGCTCAACCTCTCGCTCGCCGGCGAACGGATCGCGGGTCTGGCGCACCAGGTCAACAACTACCTCGCCCCCGCGTTTTTCCACACCGGCGCGTTGGCGCAGCGCGACGACCTCGATCGCAAGACGCGCCAGTCGGTGAACACGATTCAGAACTATCTCCACCTGTGTCACGAATCGATTCTCACGGTGCTTTCACTCATCCGGCCGGCCGTGCCGACGCCGATCGACATGAACGAGCTCGTGAGCGAGGCGTTCTCCCGGCACCACCTCACGGAGGAGCTGCGGTTGGACAACATCGAAATCGTACAGAAACTCGATCCCGCAGTCGCCCCGACGATGGGATATCGCGAGTTGCTGCAGCAAGCGCTGGTGAACGTTATCCGCAACGCGCAACAGGCGATGGCGCAGGCGCACGGGAAAGGGCAGCTCACGGTGAGCACGGAGGCCGGGGCCGGCACCGTCATCATTCGCATCGCCGGCGACGGGCCCGGAATACCGGAGGAGATAAAGGACAGGATCTTCGATCCGACATTCATATCGAAAGCGTCCGCGAAGGGATCCGGAGACACCCTTCAATTTACCAGGGAAGTGATCGCCCGCCATGGCGGGACGATCGGCGTTCTTTCCCCACCGGGAAAAGGCGCGACTTTCGAGATCCGCCTGCCCGTGCAGCGGACGGAGAGCCCAGGGGCCGCCGGCGCCGATCCCGCGTGAGGAACAACATGCCCCGCCGAACCCCACGTCCCCAGCAACTGCCGCTCCTCCTGCCGAACACGGAACGAGGCGGCATCGTCGTGACCCGCGCGCTCCGGTCACACCGATCGTGCGGACGGGTCGTGGAGCGGGTTCGTTACGTCCTGCGTTATTTCCCGGAAATAGGCGGTACGCCGATCAGGGTGGGCTTGACGCACGCCGCCAGCGGAATGGCCGTCCCCGGCGGGAATGAGATATGGCTCAATCCCGGGCGCACGTCCTACCACACCATTGCCCACGAGCTCGTGCATCTGCTGCAGCGGGGCGGCGGGGTCCCGCGCGGCGAGCGCAGCTGCGACGTCCACTCCCTCGCCAGGCACTGGACGCTGAACGACGAGGCCCCCAGTTATGTGAACGTCCCCCCGCGCTTGTTGCAGATCGACGGGAAGCTGACTCCCACGGCGGCCCGCATCGTCTACGAGGTTGCCTGCGAAGCGCTCGATCGCCGGCAAATGGGGACGCGCCGCTACATCGCCTGGTTCGAGGAGCGGTTGGCTTCTGTGGATTACGCCGCGCTCACTTTGCCGACTTCGCGGGCTTCGTGAGCTTCTCCCCGCGCAGAGGTTCCTCGAGCCTCGAGATGACCCCGACCGTCACCTGGTCACACCGCCGCTGAACTTCATCCAGCACGGACCGCGCCCTGCGCGACCGCTCCCCGACGTACGCCGCGTCCGTTAGCCCGGGGAGGTTGATGAGGACGTTCAAGAACGCTCCGCCCGCAGCCGACCGCAGCGCGAGCGCCGCGACACCGGCGTCGCTGAGCGAGTTGACGTTGCCCTTCACCGCGACCGATTCGATGAGCGGGAGCACGTCCAGGCAGCGTTCGAGGACGCCCAGGGGCACTTCGATCGCCCCTTTGGTGGCTTTGTCCATCGTCCCCTCCCGGAGGCGGCGTTCCTCGTCCGTCTTGTCCGGGAGCCGCATCGCCGCCATCACCGCGTCGAAGGCGCGCGAATCCTCGTCGACCGCGCGGAGAAACACGGCTTTCAGCTCCTGCGCTTTGGGCGCGACGCGCTTCATCTCCGCTTGCGCGGCCTTGTAGCCCTTCTTGTCGACGGTGAGATTGGCCACCATGGAAGCCAGCGCGCTCGACATCGACGCCATGAGCGCCGAAACGCTCCCGCCTCCGGGGACCGGTGAATCCGTGGACGTGATATCGACGAACGACCGGACGGTCATGTCGGCCAGTGGGGTGGGTGTGGCCACGCGATACTCGATGATCTTCTGTTTGGGATCGAAAGGCGCGACATCTCGAAGCCCGAGGGACTGTATCGCCGTCTCGACCAACGCCTCCTCGGGCACCCCCGTCGAAACACCGGCTTTCTCGAGATAGTGCCGGCCCGCGCGCAGCATCGCTTCCAGAGGGATGAGGCCCACCAGCTCGCTCCCCGTCACGCGCACACCTATTTTCTCCGCCTGCCGCACGACTTCGTCGAAAGCGACGTGGGGCGGGGTGACGTCGAAATCGGTCAGATTGATGGATATTTGCGCGCGCTTGTAAGTGTCGATGTACCAGCCCACCGCCTTGCAGGCTTTGAGCGTGCCCGTCTCCTTGACCACTTCGCCTTTGTGGTCACGGACGAACTTGCCCTCCTCGTCCCTCTTGCTCCGCCCCGCCTCGCGGATGGTCATGGCGATGTCATGCGCGATTTTCTTGCTCCGGGTGTTCAGGTTGACGTTGTAGGCGATCAGGAACTTGCGCGCGCCGATGACGGTCGCGCCGGCCCGCGCCGTGCGCGAGTTGAACTCCGCGGGACCGAAGTCCGGTTTCCAGTGCGGGTCCCTGAGCTTCTCCGGGAGCCCTTCGTATTCGCCCGCGCGGATGTTGGCAAGATTCCGGCGCTCCGGCGCAGTCGCGGCCTCTTCGTAGAGGTACACGGGGATCCCGAGCTCGTCTCCCACCCGCCGGCCCAACCGCCGCGCGAGTTCGGCGCATTCCTGCATGGTCACGCCGGCCACGGGAATGAAAGGACAAACGTCCGTGGCACCCATCCTCGGGTGCGCTCCGGAATGCTTGCTCATGTCGATCAGCTCGGAGGCCCTGCTGATGGCGCGAAACGCCGCTTCGACAGCCGCATCGTACTCGGCGACGAACGTCACCACCGTCCGGTTGGTATCCTTGCCGGGGTCGACGTCGAGGAGATGGGCGCCGTCCGTCTCCGTGATCACCGTGGTGATGGCGTCGATCACGCCTGTGTTCCGTCCCTCGCTGAAATTGGGCACGCATTCTACCAGTCTCATTCATCAACCTCCGCGCGGATCCGTGTCATCGAACGATCAATCGCAAAGCTTGAACAACAGGTACCACCCGCTCGCCATCCAGTGCGGCACCAAGTCCGCCAGCCTGTTGTCGATATTCCCGAAGAAGGCGCTCCTGTGCAGCGGGCGAATGGCCGCCATTACGAAATCCGAGTTCCCGGACTCGACGAGCTCGAACGAGTGCGCCGACATGAGGTCGACCAGACGCCGCCTCGTGTACCGCTGGCAATGGTCGCGCCCGGCGCCGGGCACATATGGGGGTTTGCCCGCGAGCTTTCGGGCCCAGTTCCATCGCCGCAGCACCCGGTAAGGGCTGAGCGCGTTACCGGTTTCCCAGGGGCCGAACCCGTTGGGCACGGTCACGATCAGGGCGCCACCCGGCGCGATGTGGCGCCGCATCACCTCCGCCAGCCGCTCCGGGTCGAGAATATGCTCGAAAACCTCGGACGCGATGGCAACGTCGTAGCGCCTGTCGTCGTCGAAGGCGAAAGCATCTTCAACGGTCGCTTCGATGTTGCCGTAGCCTCGCCGGCTACCCTCCCGCTTCAACGCGGCCACGTCCGCCTCGTCTATGTCAAACGCCCGCACCCGGCACCCCAGAGAGGCCAGCGGGAGCGTCACCCCGCCCCGGCCGCAGCCGATCTCGAAAACCGCGAGATCCTCCGGTCTCCGGCCCGT
>JBGSIK010000430.1:0-4954 GCA_041742575.1 Candidatus Krumholzibacteriia bacterium | reverse complement strand
CTTGACGGCCCGGGACATCCAGTCGCGGGAGCGCCAGTGGCTGCGCGCGAAGAGCGCGGACGGCTCGGGTCCTTTCGGTCCGTTCCTGGTCACCCGCGACGAGGTTCCCGACCCTCACGCTCTCGGCATTTACCTCACAGTGAATGGGGAGACTCTCCAGTCCAGCAACACGGGACGAATGTTCTTCCGTGTCGATTTTCTGATTTCTTTCATGTCGCAGACCATGACGCTGGAACCCGGAGACATCGTGGCGACCGGCACCCCCTCCGGCGTGGGCGTGTACCGGAACCCGCAACGGTTTCTTGCCACGGGCGACACCCTGGTGGGGCGGATCGACGGGCTGGGGGCGCTCACTTGCGTCATCGCGTGAGAGCCGCTCGGCAACAACGATCGAGACATCACGTGGAAACCAAAGAAACAAACAAGAAGCTCCTCATCGTCTCGATCTGGGTGAACCGCTGGTCGTTGGGGAGCGAGGCCGGCGTGTCGGACGACTATCATTTCGTGCGCGGGTTCACCGCGGCCGGATGGGAAGTGCATTTTCTCGCGCCCGAAGGAGCGGAGGAGGCGAACGCCGTCTTCCCCGGAGTGCGCACGCACACCTATGACAACTTCTTCAAGCGCACCATGCACCGGTCGAACGCCTTCAAGCGTCTCTACTGGCCGGAGAAGTTCAGGCGTGTCGTGACCAAACGCGCCCTCGAGGTGGCGCAGGAGGTCCAACCCGATTTCATCCTCGGTCACTCCCACTACACCACGGAAACGACGCACCGGTGCCGCAAGCTACTGGGGATTCCGTCTGGGGTGAAGCTCTTCGGCGTGATGGATCTCGTGCACACGGAATGGCCGCGCTGGAAGTACGTGTTCAAGAACTTCGAGCAGCTGCGGGCGTTCCGCTATCCCCAGGACGTATGGATCGTCCTGGACGACGGCACGCGCGGGGACGAGGTGTTGCGCGCCCGGGGGGTGCCGTCCGACCGCATACATTTTCTTCCCAACGGGCTCGACGTGCAATGGGGCGAGCAGAAATTCGACCGCGCCGGCGCGCGCGCGGCCTTCGGGATCCCGGATTCCGCAACGGTCGTGCTCTTTCTCGCACGGCTCGTTCCCTCGAAACGACCGCAGGAGTTGATCCAGGCAGTGGCGCGTGTCGAAAAGAAGACGGAGGGCGAGATCACGTTCGTCTTCGCCGGCGACGGGCCCGAGAGGCTCCCCAGCCTCGCGCTCGCGCGCGACCTCGGCGTGGCCCATCTGGTCAAGTTCGTCGGCGTGGTTCCCCACGCGGACATCCCCAAGCTCATGGCCGCTTCCGATCTCTTCGTCGCCACCGGCAATCTCACCAACATGGCGTTGCCGACGTGTGAGGCGCTCATCTGTGGGGTGCCGGTCGTGGCCTACGACGTCGGCGACACCCGCAAGGTGGTCGTTCCCGGCGAGACGGGAATGCTCGTCGAAGACGGCAACACCGCGAGGCTCGCGGATGCGATCGCCGGTCTCGTCAACGACCCCAAACTGCGCGCGCGTATGGGACGAAACGCACGCACGCTCGCCCGCGAGCGCTTCACCGGCTGGGACCAACGAATCGCGATGGAGCTCGAAATCATCGGCCGTCTCGCCCGCCCCCAATAAAAAAACGGCGGGACCGATGTCCCGCCGTTAATGTTGCACGAAGAGCCTTCGTCTCCCAGCTTCCTGCGTCCGGGCTTCACTCGTACAGCGCCTTGATGCTGCCCCACGTCGTCTTCTGCACTGGAAGGGCTGCGCAGAAGTCCCGCGGATTGGCGGGGTCACCGTACCACCTGCCGGGGGGGCACCCTCCAGCTTCGGGATTGATGATCATCGGCTGCTCCCACGCGCCGGAAATGGTCCCATCGCAATTCATCACTTCAACGGCGTTCGTTTCCGGATGAGGGACCACGTCTATCCTTGCGTAGTATGACGACGTCCCGTAGGCCATATACTGGATCGTCGCGACCAACGGGCCTCCGATGCATTGCTGGTAACACACCGTGATACCGGTCTGAGTGTCCCCCAGTGAGGGGTAGTAGTGCGTTTCCGACAGGTACGTCATCGTCACGCCCGGTCCTGCTACCACGCGAAAACGAACCCCGCGTCCCGCACCTAGACGATGATATACGTACAAAGTCCGAACGCCAGGTGTCACATCGACCATGAAGCAACCTTCCCAAGTGGAATCAATGTAAAGACCGATGAAGCCCGGTTGCTGGGATAACACCGGCGCCGTCAGGAACCCCATCAATAGGCTGCCAAGCAGCATCGCGCGGGTCATCGCTGAACTCCTCTCGCGTGTCACACGCCCGGTCCACTCATTGTTGTGCCGCATGGCTGAAAACCTCCACGCCACCCACTTCGAGCGTGCATTTAATTGTATCACATTTCCCTGCCGTCCCATGAAACCCTAAGCAAGGGTGCAGGGCCGGATGCACAAAAAAACGGCGGGATTTGAATCCCGCCGTTCCGTTTCGATGTGCGAATCGTTCCTCACTACTCTTTCAGCAGCTTCTCCACCGCCACCTCGAGCTGAGGCCCGCGGAGCGACTTGTACCGGATCTTGCCCTGTTTGTCGATGAGAAACGTGGCCGGAATCCCGGTGATCCCGTACTTCCGTGCGATGTCGTTCTGCCAGTACTTGCCGTCGAAGTACTGGGGCCAGGAGATTCCGTTCTGCTTGACGTATTTGTCGAAGTCGGCGCGGCTCCGGTCGAGGGAAATTCCCACGATCTCGAATCCGTTGGCGTTGTACTTCCCGTAGACCTTTTTGACGCTCGGCATCTCTTGCCGGCACGGCGCGCACCACGTGGCCCAGAAGTCCAGCAGCACCACCTTGCCCCGATACTTTTCCAGAGATATCTTCTCGCCGCCCGTTCCCGTGACCTCGAACGGGATCGGCTCCTTGCCGATTCCGAGGCGGCGCTCGCTGTCGAGCGTGGACATGTTTTGCTGGGTTATCTGCAATAGCCGCGGATCCACGTCGGCGTACTGGCCGACGATCGCCTGGTAGTTGCGCGCGGCGGCGTCATAGTCGCCGGCGTTCTTTGAAACCTCGGCCAGATAGAAATGCGCGTACGCGCGCTTGTCGCGCGGCGCGTCGGTGGCGTTCTTGAGGAACGCCCCCAGTAGCTCGGCCGCACGCTGGGGCTTCTGCAGCGTAAAGCTCACCAGCCCTGCGTCGAAGGAGGCCTCGTACGCCTGGGGCGTGCCCGGGTACTTGCCGATGAAGGTGACGAGCAGCTGTTCCATTTTCTCGAGCGCCTTCATCCGGCCCTCAGCCGTCGTCTCGCTTTGGGCGTCCTGTTCGAGCGTCTTGAGCTCTTGCGTAAGGGTTTCATACGCCTCCGCGGCAGGACCCGAAGGAGTCTGCGCCTGAGCCTGGGCCGGAGCCTCGGTCTGGGCCGCGGCCGGAGGTGCCGGCGACTGCGCTACAGTGGTTGTATTCGAGGCGTTCGAGGTTCTCGCGGTGCTCGACTCATTCGACGACCGGCGGGCCACGGCCACGAGGGTGATCGCGGCCGCGAGCAGCACGACGACCAGGACGCTTACGATGCGGACTTTTTTGCTCATGCGTTTACCTTCCCGATTCGGGTCTCTGTGTTGGTCGCAATTCGCCGCCCACCCTTACACCGAACGGGCGACCAGTTTGACCCGAAGCGAAGGCTCCCTGGGATCGTTGGTGTGGACGATCATCTCCGCATTGACGGTCTGCATCGGCTGCGTCTTTTTCGGCGGGAGAAAACTCACCTTGATGGTGTAGTGTTTGCCGGCCGTGATCGGCTCGATTTCGGCTGAGAAACGATCGCTCGTGAACGTGATGTCCTGGATCTGGAATTCTCCCTCACTCTTGATTGCGATCACGTTTCGCGTCACCGGCGGCACTTCTTTGCCCGTTCCGGCGAACTGGACCGTGCCGAAGTTCAGGGTCTGGGGCTGCACGGTGATGGCGCTCTTCGTGATCACCTGCACCTGGAGGACCTTCTCCGGCACTTTCTGGCTGTTGGTGTGGACGGTGATGGTCCCGTACTGATTCTGCGAGGCGAGCTTGGGGTTCTTCCACACCGTGAGCTCCCACGCGCCCCACTGCTGCGCGCGTTCGATCTTGTAAGTGATGAGGTTGTCGATGTTCGACTCCACCTTGGTCACTTCGAACTCCAAACCCTGTTCGTTCGAACGCAGCATCAACTTCTTCTCGACCGCCTCGTCATATCGACCCTGCATGTACAAACGCGGCGCCGGCTCCACTGCTATGTAGGGAGTGATCTCGCCGCTCATGGAAATGGTCATGAGCGGGTGCTCGGGATCGTTCGAGAACACCTGTGCGGACTTGTCGAAATTCCCCGTGACTTTTCTACCTTCTATCACCAGCTGAATCCTGCCCTCCTGACCAGGAGGGATGACCTTGTCGAACTTGGCCACGGCGCAGCCTCAGCCCGGCTCCACCTTGTCTATGACCAGATCCGCCTTGCCGCGGTTCTGGACGACGAAGGAGTATTCATAAACGTCGCTCTCGAATATCTTCCCGAATTCGTGGCGCGTTTTCGGCAGCACAATGCTCGGTGCGAGCTCCTGAGCCTGGGCCGCCCAAACGAACGCCACCACGAACAAGATGAGGGCGACGGTCCCCTTTTTCGCTGTCCCATTCATGGTGCCTGCTCCCGACGAGTGGGTTGCATTCCGGTTAACAACGCCGGTGCCCGCCACCATCCCGGCCCCGGTCGGTGGCGGGCATCTGCTGTATTATACGCGCCCGACCGTGCTAGTTCCACATTTTTGTTCTTGCTCCGCAAGCACTTGCGGCGACGGGCGCGGTCGGCCGAGCTCGGCCCCGGGCCGAGACGTCGTTGCGACCGGAACTCGATCGTGCTACCTTGTCTATTGCAGTAAGGCCCTGATTCTCTTGGCTTTATTCGTCACCGTATATGCTCAGCGCCGAGGAAAT
>JBGSIK010000429.1:0-17464 GCA_041742575.1 Candidatus Krumholzibacteriia bacterium | reverse complement strand
CCCCACGCCACGATCGTCCCGTTGGATTTGAGCCCCATGCTGTGATAGCCGCCGGCGGCAATTGCGACGAAATCCGCGTTCGGTACAGGCACGGTGCACTGACCGTTGCCGCCATCTCCCCAGGCGATGATCGAGCCGTCGGACTTCAACCCCAGGCTGTGATAGAAGCCTCCCGCCACGGCCACGAAGTCCGCGTTCGGCGTGGGAACGTCGCACTGGCCATCGGTGTTGGCGCCCCAAGCCACGATGGTGCTATCGGATTTGAGCCCCAGGCTGTGATCTCGCCCCGCGGAGACGGCGATGAAACCGGCGTTCGGTTCCGGAACGTCACACTCACCGGAGTAGTTCCATCCCCAGGCGACGATCGTGGAGTCGGACTTGAGCCCCAGGCTGTGATACAAACCTCCCGCGACGGCAATGAAGTCCGCGTTCGGGGTCGGTATGTTGCACTGGCCGGAGAAGTTGTTCCCCCAGGCCACGATCGAGCCGTCGGACTTCAAGGCGAAGCTGTGATGCGCACCCGCTGCGATGGCGACGACGCTATCGAGAGCCGCTTCTTCGACAACGACCGCACCACCCCATCCCACAACCGCCCCGGCCGGCAGGCCTTGCGCGGGACCGATCCCAAGGCTCACCATCCCGAGGCATAAAGCCCCCCAAGCTCGCCCACTGTTTTCCATGACGCAGCTCTCCTCTCATGAAAGTGCCGCAACCACGATTTCTCGCGGACGCCCATGGCGAATGAGCAATTGACACGTGACGAAAGAGCACGCGACAGGCACGCTGCGGCTGGATCGGACAAACGAACGAAGTGGCGGGCGACCAAGAAGTGAGCGACAGCTAAGATCGCAAGAGCCAGAGCGCCCGCTATGAGTGGGTGAGGTCTTTCGGGATTCTTGACGCGATCGGCTTTAATCAATATAGCGCGCACCGATGGGGGCTTCAACGGAGAACCGTGCGGGAGGCGAGCCCGGTGGCGGCGCCGGGAGGTACAGCGGGAGCGTCCGGAGCGGAGGGCTGAACCGGCCATAAAAAAAGCCCCCGGCGTAGTCGAGTAGGACCGTGCCGGGGGCTAGTCACCGACCGCTAGACCCCCAGTTTGCATTGGTGCCCGCACACAGAGGTGCGATCCGGCGGGAAGACTTGGGCAACACCCTCCTCTGTAGCGGCGTGAACGATCGGGTCTGGAGACGGTAACTCCGGTACGTGCCCAGCAGCAGGATGTTTGCCCTGGCCCCTTCGGTTGCGCCATCGAACGCAACGAGGAGATTAGCCGCCGGAAACCGACCCCGAAAAACCGAGGTACCGGAGGAGACCGGCCAAGCGGTCATGCAGCTGGCAGTCCAGTATCCCACCCACAGCCAGGACTGTTACGGTCAATCTCCTATCCGGCTGGTCTCAGCGGCCACTTTCGCTTCGATCGTCGGTGGCCCGTTCTCCCTTAAGAGCTCGGCCTGGGCTTGGCCCTCGTCAGCCAGACTCCAGCCGCCTCCAAATCATTTCAGCAAGACGGCCTTCACCGTACGGTGTCCCTGGTTAGTCGACACACGGAAGTAGTACACACCCGACGCCACCGGTTGGTCCTCCGAATTCGTCCCGTCCCATACGAGGGTGTTCTCGCCAGGTTCAAACAGCTCGTTTTCGGCGAGCGTTTTGACTCTCCCGCCCTCAACCGACCACACGTCGGCAACTACTGGACTCGCCTCCGGCAGGTAGAAGCGAATCGTGGTTGAAGGGTTGAACGGGTTGGGGACCACCGATACCCTCAAGGCGTACAGGGCTGGATTAAATCCCGGCGTAGCAGTCACGATAGGGGGGTCGACCGGAATCGTCACCGGACCCGATGTGTTGTTACTGTGAATCGTAATCGTACAGCCCGGCGGCCCGGCCTCAGTAGGTGTAACACAGACAACGAGATTCGTGGATTCCAGTGGTGCCAACGACCGATCCGTCATGGTGGTATCAATCGAGAAGGGTGCCGACGAGCAGCCTTCGATACTCGATATGGCCAGCGTGTGGCAGCCTTGATTTGCTATAACGATGGTATCACATATCGTCGTGTTCACGCGGACCGTGTCGAAATCGACCGCGACTGGCGTGGCGACCGCGATCACTGACTTGGAGCGATACACCACATAAAACACCCAGTCGCCCCCGACACCCAGCGCGCACGCGTTATACCAGCCACCCGGAATTGCAAAAATCGCATTCTTCATGGCCTGGCACCCGTTGTTGTCGTGGACTACGCTGGGCGCGAACGGATCGCCCGCGTTGTCGTTCGCAAATTCCAGCGTCACCGTGAACGGTCCGGAGTCAATGATGACATCTCCGAGCTGCGCTTCCAAATCGAACTCGTTTATGTAACCGTCCATGAGCTGAGGCCCGGGCAACATATACGCGGGCGATCCCGGGTTTGGCAATCCGCCCGTGTAAATGCGGATCGCGTTTTCTAGCTGCGTCGGTGCGCCACCGAATTGTGAACCCCAGCCAATACCGACCCGCAGTATTTCGATCGGATACTGATCCGAGGGCAGGGTGAAAACAACGCCTGCCTCCTCTCCAGCCACGAAGCACGGGCATACCACTTGACCAGTTCCAGTGTAATGCTTGACTTGCACTTCCGGACACTCTGCGCTCGCAACCCCCAATGGTATTGCGGATATCAGCACGGCAACGACGACCACGTGCAAACAACCAACAAGCCGTCCAACAGACCTATTCATGTCGCGCTCCCTCCTTGCGTCACAAGCAACACGCTTCCAGCCCTCCGATTTATCAATTGGCGCTGCCGATCAAAACGAAACCGGCCCAATAAGCCGGGTGCGAAAACGTTAGCTCTCCGGTCTCCGTTTTGAGCGAACGAAGCCACAACTTGGCTTCCGTCAGTGCCTCGGACTTCGTGATATTGTTCGATACCATGTTCGAATAAAAGCGCACCATCAACAACTCCGTGGCTCTGTCGTCAACTGGCCACAGACTGACCACCACGCTTCGGGCGCCGGCTTTCAGGAATGCGTGAGCGAAACCAATGTATCCCTCCCCGGCAGTCACCGGCCCCAACCCGGATTCACAAGCGCTCACCGTCACAAGCTGGGCATTGAGTGTCCAGCCGCTGGCAACCTCTTGCATGGTCAGCTTGCCGTCGATGACGGGTTTTCCCTCAACAACGTAAGTCGTAGGATCCGACAAACCGACCTGGGACAGTACTATAAACGAATGCTCGGCTTGCACGTCGTTAGTGAACGCGTGGGTAGCGAAATGGATGTAACCGTACTCCGACAAGCGCCCCGTATTCGCCAGATTCATCGCAGCTTGCTCCGTGGCGTCCAGCCCCGTTAGCACGGTTTTGTCCTCAAACAACACGGCGATTTGGCGGACCTCACGCCCCGTACCCGCCAGTCGATCCAACTCCGACAGCGATCGGGGCTCCCCTTCGTCTTGGGCGCAGCTTCGTGCCATCCGGGAGGTTTTCTCTGCACCCGACTCCCCCAACTCCTTTGCCCGCCCAATATCCCTCGCTTGTGCGGCGTTGAACGGGGGATCACCGAATGCAAGCAACGCGTTGGTCATGCGATTCGCCGCCCTGCCGTTCATCCATGGTAAAGCCGTCGCAGACGAGACATAGCTCACCTTCCAGCGGTCGATGACTAGCGAGTCCTCCGTAAACGGCAACGCCTCGACCGGGACTCCAACCATGTCCCCCGACGCAATTACACACACGCGATTCAGATGACTCAGTTCCGAGAAGAAGGGCCCCACGCGGCTTGCGAACAACGAACGGCCGAGATCAAACCAAGTATCGGTCGCCTGCCCGTTCCGTGACAAAAGACCAACAAAACGCTTTGCCTCCTCCCGAATCGCTGAGTTGCCGAGATTCGCCCACTTCACAGGTCCGCTCTTCGGCACGAGGTAGGCATAATGCCAATGGTCAATGTCTAGCCAACCGATGATCGCTGAAGCAGGCTCCAACGCGTTCTGTATGAGTTCAAGAGAATGTGGCTTCGCTATCTCCATCCCACCCCGGACCGCGAGGAGATCGAGCATCACACGCCCGCGGTCCTTCTCCGCGGATTCCCAAGCGGCGAACTCCTTGCCGGTCTTCAGCCGCGCCACCGCCAACCACGCATACGGCGAATACTCGGAACTGAACCGTGCATCCGACAATCTTGAACCCGACGCTTTCATCCTCGCGTCTTCGAAGATCTTCGCCGACGCTTCCAACAATGTTTCCGCTTCCGCAACGCGATTCAGTGCGAGCAGCGTGCGGGCGATGTAGTTGAAATCTTTAGATATGTCAGGGTGTGTTTGTGGCAACACCGCCAAATCGGCCTCGAGAGCCAAGTTGTGATACCGAAGTGACTCATCCAAATCGCCCCGAACGAAATACAGATCCCCCAGATTCGTGTACGTCGGGGCAAGTTTAGAAGGATCGTCGGGGTAAAGAATTGTCTTTCGCACCACCGCTTCCTTGAACATCGCTTCCGCAGCCCCGTAGTCACCCACCGAACACCGATTCAACCCTGCATTGTTTAGGGCTTTCGCGTAGATCTCATCATACTCCTCGTTATTTCGATAGGCTTTCAGAACCTCATTGTAGAGTGAGTCGGCGGCGGAGTAACGGGACATGTAGTAATAGTCCATGGCCAAGTTGTTGATAGCCTGCAACACTTCAGGGGAATCGGGCCGATACAGCCGCCGTCTCGCTGTCAGGCATTTCTCGAGCACATCTTTGGCATCGAGGTATCTTCCCTGTTTCATCAACAGATCACCCAAGTTGTTCTGGTCGATCGCGATATCTTCGTCAGGATCGTTGTACACCTCTTCGTCGATCGCCAACGCCTCGCGATAACAGACTTCCGCGAGCGTGTATTCGCCCTTAATTGTCTCAAGAAAGTAAGCGTAATTCGTCAAAGCTTCGGACACCAGGGGGTGCGCGTCGCCCGCGATCGACCGAACGCGTTCGATCGTTAGCCGATGGAGACTGTCCGTTTGCGCCGGATTTTGGTTCTCTCCTTCGTTTAACAGAAACGAGAGAGCGCTCAACGCTTTGGCCGTCTCCAGGTTGTGCTCGCCCAACAGCCTGCTCTTGACCAACAGAATCTCGCTCTGTAACGCCGCTGCTTCTTCGAATTGTTGTACATTAAAAAGACTATCGATCTCCGCTGACCTCATATCCGCCAGCTTCAGCGCCGTCTTGTCCGGCTGCGAAAGCCCTTGTATCAGCTTGTACGTGCTGACCCAACAATCCGCGTCAGCCACGACGTAATCCGCAAATCGGCCCGGGGTATCCGCCTCTGCCGCGAACCTCTCCGACAAATCCAGCGCCGCCAAATACGCGCCGGCGTATCGAAGGTCCAGCAACCGCTCCTCGATCTTGTCCGGCAAAAGCATCGCACCACCGTCGTCTTCGACAGCGAAAAGATATCGGGCCAGCTCTGAATTAGATCGGTCGCGTAGGATAACGATGTAAATGCCCGGCGCAAACGACGTTGTGTTCACTTTCAGATACACGTCTCCCGGCGGCGCCAATGGACGTTCCAACGGCATTGACCACAGACTGTGCTCCGAGCGGTCACGGATTTCCACCGCTGCCGGCACTATACCGTTCCACAACGCCGGCACCTTCAGGATCGCCATGCGTTCCAATTGCGACAAAATCACTGTCGGACCGGCTGCCGACCCACCACGTGGGACCGTTTCGAGGTCCACTATGCGAACCGCGGCCCGCTCCGCTTCTGAAAGCCCGATGATTGCGACGTCGATCGATAGCTCCGGCTGGAGAAACCCGAAGTACACGATTGCCGCGACAACCACAACGATCATCGCCGCCAAAGCCGGCTTGAACGCAGGCGATGCAGCGACCCGCGCCAGCATTTCCGACCTGAAGAGCTTTCGAAAACGCGCCTTGACCCGCGAGGCGAATGACGCACGAGTGGGCTCGCCAAACATCTGGTGCGCGAGTTCATTGATCTCGTCCACAAACTCTTTCGAGGCCATCATTGCTTGCGTCACTGCCTCGCGCTCCTCCTCGGTAGCCGTACCTGTCAAGAAGGCATAGATCGCGTAGTCCGATGGCCTGACAAACCGCCGCGAGGCGACCATGTCCTGCAACAGTTTCTTCAGCGTCTCATCGTCCACTCTTGGTCACCCTTCCGAAATATTCTTCCTCTCGGAATCCACTTCCCTTCAAACATTCCACCATTGCTTCCTTGCAAACACGAATATGCTGGGACACCTGATCGGCCGTGCAATTGTTTTCTCGATATTCCGACAGCATCACAACAATCTCGCGCGGCGGCTTTTCGTCCAAAAACCGAAGTTTCAAAAGAAGTTTACAATCTCTGTGGCCACACGCCTGCTCCCTGTTGGAACCCGCTGACATACATTGTTCCACAGTGGGAGAGATGAGATCTTCCGGAGTCGAAGTCCGTGCGGAACTGGGCCCGGTCTCCGACAGGTCATCCTGCAAGTCTTCCCGGTTGCGGCGGAAGTACCAGTCGATGATTTTACTGCTGGCGACAACAAGCAAATAACCCGCGAGCGGACGCCCACGATTTTCGTACTGACGAAGTACGCAGAACTTGCGTTCGCATTTGTCCTTACACTTGGGGTCCACACGACATGTTTTAGCAGCCCGTTTGCCTCTGGAGCCACAGCAATACTCGGGAAACCGCGTAGCGAAGTCGTCGAATTGGTTCGGAATGTGTTTCAAGAAATACCGGCAATACTTGCCGTGAATCAAGTAGTAGAGAAGTACGCGCAGTTGCCTCTCGGCTTCCGCCGGATCGGAGTCTATGAGAGACAAAAAGGGGGGATTTGGATCCTCGAAGCTCCTCTCGACCTCGCGGGGGATCGTCTTCAAGCAAGGGTTTTCCCGAGCAAAAAACCGCACGGAATTGGCCTCCTTGATGGCGTCGGAAAAGTATATTGATAAAATCACCCTATGTCGAGTGATTTCTGGCTGCTTCACAAGCCCGTTCTCCCATGCGCTAAAAACCGATGCCTGCCCCCACCGTTAGGGACAAGACCGCGATGGTTCCGTCAAGTGACGTGGTGTATTGCAGGTCGTCACCGATCGGCAAGACGTGCGTGGTGACCTTCATATACAAACGAAACCAGCCGTCGAGCACTGTCGACGCTCCTCCGGTAAACGCGACGCCCGTGAGAGAAAGCGACTCTGCATCAGAGTAACCCGCGACGTTCACTTCGTCGTAGTTTCCCCACACGTCCGCGTAGCGAAACCATCCCTCTTTCACTGTTACCTCCGTGTTGAAGGTATAAACCCCGATGCCGATCCCGCCCCACCATGTGGACGCTTCGTCGCGGTGGTTGGTGTACACGACGCCGAAGGTTTGATACGTCATGTCGTAGGCGTTTTCTTGGGTCCCCTCGAATACTCCCACGCCGTAATCATCGAAAACCATGTTTGTCCCGAAGAGCTCCAATTTGCCGAGATCTTGTTTACCGATCTCGGCATAGAGACTCACCTTCGACGTCAATTGCAGTAAGAACTCCGTCGCGAAACCGGGTCCCCCGATCGGACCCTCCGCGGTGCTTATGGCTCCGTACTGGGCGCCGGCGTTCGCCGAGAACCGCTGTTGCGCCTCGGCCACGCCAGTGTTCCAAGCCAACACGAGCGTCGGTACCACTAATAGGACGACTATCTTCATGACTTTCCTCCTTGATACGGTGTCCACCTAAACAACGTAGACGGCCTCCCATTCCTGGGCCAGAAAGCTGGGCACGAGACGACCGTCAGTCGGCCCCGGACGTAACCAGATGTAATAAAGCCGGTTACGGTGTCCTTCGATCTCTCTGCACAATTCGGATTTTTCTGCCCAGAAAACGACCTCCCGGATCGGAGTTTAGGTGAATGTGGAATTTGGCGCTGCATCACCCACGATTCCAGGAGGGGCACCCATGAAGGCAATTGGTAAGAGAGTCTCGGTCGGTGTTTTGGTCGCTTTCTTCTCGGCCGCGACGTTGCTGTCCCCGACCGGTTGTTCGGACGACAACGGCGACAGCGGCAAAAGCACAGTCGCTCCGGATCCGAAACCATGCGAGGTCAACGGAACTGCGAACGCGGTTTTCAAGAACGAGTCGCAGCACTCGACTTACGACGTGATCCTGGACGACGTCACGATTGGCTCGATCAGCCCGAAGCAGTCGATCAGCACCATCGTATCCGCAGGCAGGCATCGCGTGGAGTTTCGGTTTTCGAACTCGACCACGAGGGCCTGCACTACGGCCAACACAGACTTCCCGCAGTGCACGTCCAAGACAGTGTGGTGCACAGGTGACAAGTAGAACGCCCGTCGTAAACGACCGCGGAGGGGGAGATGGTTCTCCCCTTCCGCTCGGGTTTCGGGCGAAAAACTGAACGAAAACTCTTTCTACAGGAAGGAGGTGCGTGCTGTCAGCGAACGATCGGAAATGTTGCAGGGTCCCTCAGCCTCGGCAAACTTGATCTGGTTTCTGTCGAGCACCAGAGAACGAAGTGGATTTGTTAGCGCGACGTTACCCTTTTCGCTAAGGAGTGTGGTGATTATGAGAATCGTCTTTCCAGTCTTGGTCGCGAGCTGCCTCGTGTTTGGGTTCCTGGGGTCAGCCATCGCAACCACGATGGTTCCCATGGATCTCAATGACCTCGTGGGCCTTTCATCGGATGTCGTGGTCGGGAAGGTGATCGCGAAGACTGCGGCTTGGAATCCGTCCGGCAGTTGCATCGTCACGGACTATTTGATCTCGGTCGAGCGGTCGCTGAAAACCACGCAATCCGGCACCATGATGCTTCGGGCGCATGGGGGCGAGGTCGGCGACGACGGGATCATGGTGGATGGTGTTCCGGAATTCGAAATTGGAGACTTGGTTGTGCTTTTTCTCGATCAGAGGCATCCGGAAATCTTCCCCGTAACCGGCCTGCAACAGGGCGTGTTTCGACTCATCGAGGTTCCGGACGCCGCCAAACGCGCGGTTTTCACGCACGATTGGCAGCCGGTGAATCGCGTGGACTCGGGAGTTCTGGCCATCGACTACGTTCCTCAGGATCTGACCGGTCCGGTCGAAACGAGCCATCTTGACAATGCGGACCTCGCGCAACGTAAGCAAGCGGCTGGTTCAAAGGCCGGCAGCTGCCTGACACTCGGATCGTTCTTAAAGGAGATCCAGACGATCATCGAGACCCAGCGCATGGGGGGATACCAAGGTCGGTATAAGGGCATGTTCGCCAACGAGAAGGAACGGATGTTTCTCGAAACTGACGCGAATCGTGTCTCCGGGCGTACCACAGAGCCGGCACTCCCCGAACCGATCTCCGAGGACGAACCGGAGGAATCGGATAACAACTAACACTTGCGTTTGGGAGGTAACAAAAATGAATAAAAGTCTGATCTTTCTTTTGTTCTTCGTCTGGGCTGGTTCGATGTCAGTGACAACGTACGGATATGAGTTCCTCAAGACACCAGGCGGCAGGGTAGTCAAATGGTCCTCTCCGTCCGTCACAATGACATTCAATGGCGCCGGGATGCCCCTCGGCAGCTCCGGCAACGCCTACACCCAGCATGCCATGTGGCTGCTGAATCACACTGCGGGCTCATCGTTCGCCTTCTACTACAACGTCGCAGACTACTCCCCGGCGTGGAAGCACAACGATGGGGTGAACACAATTGGCTTTTTGCATTCGATGTACTTTCCATCGGGCGTGCTGGCGACTACGACCTCCGTATACAAAACCTCTTCCGGGCAACTCGTGGAGGCGGACATCGCGTTCAACAACGGAATCGCGGGAATTCGCTTCTTTTCTCGATTGTTTTCGTGGCGTTACTCAATCATCGCCAGTTGCAGTGACGGAGACCCGTACAGTTTCACCTCTGTTGCCATTCACGAACTCGGTCACGTGATCGGACTGGATCACGAGGATGCCCTCGCCTGCGTCATGAACACCTTTTACGGCGAAAAACCTCTGGGCCCGTCGCGGAAACTGGTTCCCAACGCTGACGACTGTGCAGGAGTGCGTAGCCTGTACCCAAAGAGCGTCACGGCCTTGCCCGATCTCGTTGCTGGTCACAATTCCCGACAGGCTCCGATCGCCGTACCGACATCGGGTAAAGCAGGCGGGACAATCCAGGTGGGCTACAACTTCCACAATGTGGGCTCGAAGACGGTCATATTGGCGTCGGTTGGTATATATCTCTCCACGAATCCGTCGATCACAACTAGTGACCGTCGAATCCATAGTTTCACCGCGTTTCTGGTCCGCCCCGGGCCAGCTTACGAGGGGACTCGCACCGTTGTCATTCCACGGGACGTGAGCCCTGGTATCTACTACGTCGGGTACATTATTGACTACACGAAGATTGTCGGCGAGCTAGATGAAGCGAACAACAGTTCGTCGTTCTGCCAAGCGGCGATTCGAGTCTATCCAGCCTCCGCGGCGGAGGTCGCCTCCGGCACATCGTCGTCTGAAGAGCGCCTCTCCACGGCGTTGGAGCCAAATTCGCCGAACCCGTTCAACCCCACTACGACGATTCGGTTCTCTCTCGCCGAGTCGGGGCCTGTGGAACTGCGAGTTTTCAACGTCCGCGGGGAACTGGTGCGAACGCTCGCTAGCGGGAATCTTTCGGCCGGCGTCCACGCGCTTGAGTGGGATGGGCGAGACGATCGAGGAAACCTGATCGCGAGCGGCGTTTATTTCTATCGGTTGTCGGCGGCCGATTTCGCGCAGACGCGGAAGATGCTGCTCCTTAAGTAAATCGTGGCAGTGCTCGTGAACCCAGAGGATCAAAACGCAGAGGCAAAAACGGCTGCCGCTTCTCACAACTCCCTTGTTGCTGAAACCTGGCCTGGCCTGCAAAACCAGGCCAGGCGGTATTCCCGCTCCAGAGCGCTTTTTCTTACCGGAAAAGAGTCCTGGGCACCGTTCTTTAGTTGGCGGACGTAAGTGGACTCACCCCAAGAGGCCCGCTTCACGTCAGTGAAAATGGTTTCCAAACTTCCGAAAGGAGATGAGTCATGAGGACTGCATTTGTGGTGCTCGCAGCACTAGCGGTTTTGATCGTCCTTGCCGCGTGCGGTAAGGACGACCCGCTCGGCCCTTCCGGATCCGATCTCCCATCTGGTCCGTCGCTCTTGCTCATACCGAGCGTCCCTCCGTTGCCCAGCGGCATCATTGGCGGACGGTGGCCGCGTCTGTCAGACGGATCCCCCGTGTCCCGGCGAGCTCCGATTACTCGTATCAGCCACCAGGTCAACGACGAGCGCCCGGGGTGGCAGTGGACAAAGGTGGAGTGCACTACTTCATACCACTGGCAGCGGGATGTTAAGGTCCAGAACGATGCTTTGTCTGTGAAGCTGCACGGAAACTCCGACAACCACCGGATTCAGATTGGGGAACCGGCAGTCTTCCGCACCATTAGCGGCTACCGACTTGAGTTCTATGCGAAGCATGACCGGGCCGGTGACAACCCGATCGTCAAGTTCACCGTCTACCTGGCGGCTGGCCGCGTCACAAAGGTTGTCTCGAATGACGTCAGGGGCGCCCCGGCGCTGCAGGATTGGTCACTGGATCTCACGCGCAGAGGCGTCAACGTTGGCGTGCAGGCCATACTTGATTGGTCCACTGGCGGGATAATCAAGTTGGGTGCATTCGGTGGCATATGGGGCATCCTCGACTGGCTGTTCCCAGAGGACTGGCTTCACCAATACAAAGGGTGGGAACAGGATGCAACTTGGTTCGCGACACAGGTCGGCTACCTGTACGCGAGGGCTATTTGGGGATAGTGACTGAGGGGAGTTATAGAACTCCTATTGTCAATCAACCAACGGATCGAGACGCAAGAACCGGCCGTGCTCCGCACCATTGACGCCAACCATCATGAGTTCAGTGCGGGGCACGGCCGAGTTGACGACAGCTTTATCGTCAAGTCCTCGGCCTACCCTGAGTTCGAACGCATTGCGAAGCTCGCCGCCATGCGACGCCGCGGTTCCGAGGGGCCAGTGAGCCGCGAACGGAAGCCACTCAGCATACTGCACTGCCCACTCCCCAAGCTCGGCCCAGGCCACCGTCGAAGCGGACTCAGCCACTGCAGCCGGTCGCACTCGGTGTTGATGGTTACGCTGTAACTTGATCAAGCAACAAATACAGCGTTGCGCGAACGCGAGGACAGCGACTCGAGAAGGGCTGCGAAGTTCACAGCCAGGTGACGGCAGGCCCAGAGGCTAGGGGTAGGGCCCCGGGCCGGGGCATAAAAAAAGCCCCCGGCGTAGTCGAATAGGACCGTGCCGGGGGCTAGTCACCGACCGCTAGACCCCCAGTTTGCATTGGTGCCCGCACACAGAGGTGCGATCCGGCGACTAATGTGCTGATCAGTTTATTTATCCCCGAACTTCAATTCTCTATGTACGCCTCCAGGAACTTCGACCGCGAGTGGTGACGGAGCCGCTCGATCGCCTGTTCCTTGATCTGACGGATGCGCTCGCGCGTGAGTCCAATGCGCTTCCCGATGTCCTCGAGGGTCATGGGTTCCGCGCCGCCGAGGCCATAGTAAAGCGTCATGATGGTGCGCTCGCGCTCGGTGAGCGTGGCGAGCGCCTTATCGAGATCCTCGCTCAGGGCGCTCACGTACGCGTACACATCCGGCTGGACGGCGTTCTCGTCCTCGAGGTACTCCATGTACGAGTGGTCCTCGGCGTCATCGGAAAGGGTGTCGTCGAGGGAGACATGGGTGTTGGGGATGCGCATGGTCGAAACCACCTCGTCCACGGGCACGTCGATACGGGCCGCGATTTCCTCGACTGTCGGCACGCGCTCGAGTTCCTGATCGAGCTCGCGCGTGGCCTTGCCGATGCGGTACAGCACCCCGGCCCGATTGAGCGGCAGCCGCACGATGCGCGAGTTCTGCGACAGCGACTGCAGCATCGCCTGGCGGATCCACCACACCGCATACGATATGAACTTGAATCCGCGATCGACATCGAAGCGTTCGGCGGCCTTGATGAGGCCGATGTTCCCCTCGTTGATGAGGTCTTCGATGGGGATGCCCTGGTTGGCGTACCGCTTGGCGATCGAGACGACGAAACGGAGGTTGGCCCTCACGAGATGGTCCTTCGCCTTGGGGTCGCCTTCCCTCGTGCGCCTCGCGAGATCGCGCTCCTGATCGGCGGTCAGAAGCGGCACTTTGTTGATGTCGCGGAGGTAGATGTCGAGACTGCTGGGTTCAGCACCCGCTCTTTCACTTATCATTTCGGGTTCGTATTCGAACGTCTCCATTGCGAGCACCTGCCTTTTGCCGCCCGTCTTCGGACGTTGGGTACCCGCGGGATTTGGCTTCTTCGATGAACACCAGGGATGCTCCGCTTCCACGCGGGTACCCGAACCGTGTCCTCATTATATAGTGTATACTCGGACGTGAAACCTTTCACTAAGAATCAAGGGACTTATTTCACAATCTCCCTGTTTTCCACGAGCTTGCTCAGTCCGTCCTGGACCAAAGTAAGACACATCCGAGTCTTCCAGGGGCGCTCATTTATATTCATCGACATTTTCTTGACAACCCCTTGCATTCCTTCTCAAGCAACAGTCAAAACATTCGTATGAATTCGGCGCAAAACCTTACAGAATATCCGCACCCAATTGGTGTGCTTTCCGTTCCAACGTGGAGCCTGGGGGATCTCCTTGACGCTTCGGAGGCACGGCGCCGGACCGTTCCCCCAGCGAGGGCGAGGCCGAACACGCACAAACGTATACACCACCACTGTATGGAGGTTCCGCCACACTTCCGAAAACCGGGCGGAACAAAAGCCCCCGGCACAGCCTCGTTCGGCCGTACCGGGGGCCAGTCGCCAGACGTATTCCCGGCTTGCGCACTGCGCAACCGGAAACCGGTGTGTGGTCCGGCGCCTACTTCAGCAAAACCATCTTCTTCATCTGCGAGAACGACCCGGTCTCAAGGCGGTAGAAGTACACGCCCGACGCCAGTCCCACCCCGTTGAACGCCACGGTGTGCACGCCCGCGTCGAACGGACGACCATCCGCTAGGCGCTCCACGAGCTGTCCGTTCGCGTTGAACACGCTCAAGCTCACGTTGCTGGGCTCGGCCAGCGTGAACCGGATGGTCGTGGAGGGATTGAACGGATTGGGGTAGTTCTGATCGAGCGCCGTATCGAAGGAAACCGGCGTCTCACCGCCGAGGTCCTCGGCGAGACTTGCGTCTTCGGGCATGTCGACCACGTTGGCCGTCATGGCGAGCGCCGGCGTCGACGAAGCGGGAAGCTCAATGACGGTCCCGTCGCCGAGCGCGGCGAAGAGCCCGAAGGCAGCGCCATCCTTATTCGATGCGGGCGACAGGAAGCCCGACGCGAACACGATGGCCGCACCGCCCGCAAGCCCACGGAGGTCGGCATCGAAGGTCGCCACGACGGTCCCATTATCGCCGCCCGGTGTCACTGCGAGCTTGTACTTGGTGGGCAGCAACATGCGGTAATTGGAATACTCGCCGTAGGACAGATCATCGATCAAACGGTAGTTACACTTCTTGCCGAGGGCGAGAACGTCTACGGTCGGGGCATCGGTCGCGCCATGGAAGGCGAGGAGCTTCACGAGGTACCGGAACGGTGAGGACTCGCGCACGTCGCCGCGCGGGAATAGCTGGAAGCTGATGTCCGCACCTTCGGGGTTGCTCGCGAACTGGCCGGGGTCCAAGACGCCGTTGGCGAAAACGACGTAGGTCTCATTGGGATCGAGCGTCACGGGGAAGCTCGCGATGATGTCCGCGGCACCCGTGCTGTTTCCGGGGGCAACACCGATCACGATCTCTTTCCCGGCGGGAAGATCCACGAAGGGCGTGGCACTCCGGAAGGCGAAGTCGGGAACGATCTCCGTCCCGTCCAGGTAGATGTCCACCACCGCCGCCGCCGGGTCGGCCGCGTTGTGAATCACCTGCACGCGGGCTGTCTTCATGACGGCGGGAAGCTCTACGACGGTGCCGTTCGGCAGCGCGGCGAAGAGTCCGAAGGCGGCGCCGTTCTGGTTCGCGGCGGGATTCAGGAACCCCGAGGCGAACACGACCGCCGCTCCACCGCCGAGACCACTGAGGTCAGCCTCGAACGAGGCGACGACGGTGTTCCGGTCGCCGGCGGGCGTTATGTCCAGCTGGTATTTCTTGGCGAACAGCGTCTGGTACCAAGAGAACTCGCCATAAGAGAGATCCTTCACGATCGGCGCCCACGGCCAGCTCGGAAGCCTCACATCGACGGCGGGCGCGTCGGTGGAACCGTGGAAGACGATCAGGTTGACGAGCGAGCGGAGGTACGCCTTCTCGCGGATGTTGTCACGCGCGAAGATGTTGAACGCAATCGCGTCGCCGTTGACGCTCGTGTCGAAGTCGTCGGGATTCAAAACCCCGTTTGCGATCGCAACGTACGACTTTCCAGCGGCGAGCGTGACGGGGAAAGTGGCGATGATGTCGCCCGGGGTCGAGTCGCCGCCGGGGGCGACACCGATCTCGAGCTCGACGCCGGCGGGCACATCCGTGAACGCGGTGGCCGCGCGGAAGGCGAACTCATCGAGGAATAGACTGCCGTTCACGTACACGTCGACAACGGCTGCGCCGGGGTCGGCCGCATTGTGTATGACCTGCAGGCGCGCCGTGCCGGCATTGGCCGTGACGGCGACGGACGCAAGAAACATAGCTGCCAAAAGCAAAAACGATACTCGCTTCATGGGGGATTTCCTCCTCCTGTTAGAAGTGAAACAACTCGACCGGGAACTTCAACTCGAGCGATCGAGACGGTCAACTGTCGATGTACCCCTCCAGGTATTTCGACCGGGAGTGGTGACGGAGCCGCTCGATCGCCTGTTCTTTGATCTGCCGGATGCGTTCGCGCGTAAGCCCCAGGCGCTTGCCGATTTCTTCGAGCGTGATGGCTTCCGCGCCGCCCAACCCATAGTAAAGCGTCATGACCGTACGCTCGCGCTCGCTCAGTGTGGCGAGCGCCTTATCGAGATCCTCGCCCAAGGTGTTCTCGTACGCATACGCATCCGGCTGCACTACGTTTTCATCCTCGAGATACTCGACGTACGAGTGGTCCTCGGCGTCTTCGGAAAGGGTATCGTCGAGGGAGACATGCGTGCTGGGAATACTCATGGTGTCGATCACTTCGTCCACCGGCACGTCGATACGGGCCGCGATTTCCTCGACCGTCGGCACGCGCTCGAGTTCCTGATCGAGGTCGCGTGTCGCTTTGCCGATCTTGTACAGCACCCCGGCGCGATTGAGCGGCAGCCGCACGATGCGCGAGTTCTGCGACAGCGCCAGCAGCATCGCCTGGCGGATCCACCACACGGCGTACGATATGAACTTGAATCCTCGATCGACGTCGAAACGTTCGGCCGCCTTGATGAGACCGATGTTTCCCTCATTGATCAAGTCTTCGATGGGAATACCCTGGTTGGCGTACCGCTTGGCGATCGTAACCACGAAGCGAAGATTGGCGCGCACGAGGTGGTCGATCGCCTTGCGGTCGCCCTCCTTGGCGCGCCTCGCCAGCTCGCGCTCCTCGTCGGCGGTCAGGAGCGGCACCTTGCTGATGTCGCGTAGATAGATGTCGAGGCTGCTGGGATCCGAACCGCCTTTGTCGCTGATCATCTCGGGTTCTTTGTCGAACATCGCCATTGCGATCACCTTCCCCTTCAATCGGCCTGTTACCGGGGCCGATTGGGTACCCGCGGGACTCGGTGACTACGATGAACACCCGGAATGTGCCGATTCCGCACGGGTACCCGTTTCGCTGGTTTCACTTTTGCGTTAGGCTTTCGCACCGCCCAAGGACCAGCGCCTGTTAATCGCTTTCCAGCTCAGGGCCTGGTAGAGGGCGGCCAAACCTACGACGGTATAAATGATGCGCGCCAGAGCGCCGCTCATCCCGCCGCCGATCGCGGCCACCAGGTCCCACTGGAACAGACCCACGAGGCCCCAGTTGAGACCGCCAACCACGAGAAGAACGGCAGCGATAACGTCTAGACCTTTCATGATTCCACTCCTTTAAAATGATGTTGAGCGATACGGTACTTCCCTCAGCAACGATGGGAGGCAACCCAGGCGCATTCGTTCCTACCTGATGTCGCCTTTCTGTCCTAGACAATAACTCAACACAAGCAGCCTTGTCAAGGATATTTTAAAGATAATTCTTGACATATTTTGGACAATTCCGTATGTTCCTTAACGAAAAGCACGAAGGAGTTAGTATGACCACCGCCAAAGACCTTACAGAACCTCGACATCCAATCGGTGTCGTTTCCGCGCGAACGGGGATCCCGCAGGATCTCCTGAGGGCCTGGGAGAAGCGCTACCAAGCCATCGTACCCCAGCGGAGTTCGACGGGCCGGCGCCTGTACTGCGACCTCGATGTCGACCGGTTGCGGTTGATGAAACGTTTGGTGGCCGGCGGGCGCCGCATCAGTGACGTC
>JBGSIK010000428.1:0-2299 GCA_041742575.1 Candidatus Krumholzibacteriia bacterium | reverse complement strand
CCGCGTGCCCGGAGCAGCGGAAACACATACCGCGTGAACACGCCCTCGCCGAGCGCCCCCGTGACGATTCGGATCCCGCCCAGGTCGTGCGGCACACCGAGCGCGTCGATGTCCGCCTCAGTCTCGGAAACGAAGTGGCGTATCGAACCCACGCCGTTGTCGAGCTGAGGAAATCCCTCGTAGGCGTCGAACGCCGGCACCTCCCGCCCGGCGCCCGCGTACCACTCGTCCGACGCGAACACAAAGCGGCTTGCGCGCGGCCCCGCCAGGAAACGGTCCTGATGGGGCTCGATGAACTCTATCATATCCCGCATTTCCTCGTTCCGAAAGACCCGCATGCCCGCCAGCCCCTCCCGGTACCGGGTGAGGCCCACCGGGACCACACCCAGTGTCACGATGTTCTCGTGCAGCGCCTCGAGCGTTTCGATCGTCTGGCGAAGATACTCTCCGTCGTTCATGCCGGGCACGATCACAGCCTGCGTGTGAATGCGGATATCTCCCTCCGCCAACAGGCGCAGCGTGTCCAGTATTTGCCGCTTCATCGGCCGACCGAAGATGAACCGCCGCATGCCCTCGTCCACGACGTGTACCGAAACCCACTGGGGAGAATTTTTCTGGCGGATGATCTTCTGCAACTCCTCGTCGGTGACATCGTTCATGGTGGTGAAGTTCCCGTACAAGAAACTCAGGCGAAAGTCTTCATCCTTGATGTAGAGACTCGCCCGCAGCCCCTTGGGCATCTGATCGACGAAGCAGAACGGGCACTTGCACCGGCAGCGGCGGAAATCCATGGCCTTGAACCAGATTTCCAACCCCGCGACGGCCCGAGAAGGCAGCACCACATCCTCAACGAGCCCGTTCTTCCTCTGCACGCGGATGCTGACCGATTTGCCCTTCGAGGCATGGAAGGCCCAATCGAGCTGATCCGTCGCCACTTCCCCGGCCACTTCGATGATCCGGTCGCCCACCGCCAGGGCGGACGGATCGAGCCCGAACTGGGCGGGGTCCTTCATGGACACGATCTCGAGCGCTCTGTCAGTCATCGACCTTCTCGCTGGATCCGCTTCCCCCCCGCGTTTGCGTGCGCGCCTGGACAATCCGCTCCAGAACCGAAATGGCCTCTTCGCCGGTCACATACCGTGGTTCCCCACCCTCCATCGCCCACCGGAACCCTCCCTCGAGAAACGTCGAAGGTGGGGACGTGATCTCGAGATCACGCAGCAGCCGGCAGACCGCGGCGTAAAAAGCCCCCCGTGTCACCGGCGCTTCCGGCCGGAATGTACCGTCGGGGAGCGGCCCCACCACCCCCCGTCGGATCGACTGCAGCGCAGGTATCGCGGCCGTGCTGTCGAATGCTGCTCCCGGCGCCGTTAACACGTCTTCCCCACCGTTATAGACCAGCCTGTCCACGAGGGCCGCCAGTTGCGCCCGCGTCACGCACTCCGTCCGTTCGAGACGCTCCGGCGAAGAGGACACCAGCACATCGAGACGGGCAAGGTAAGCGTCGAAGACGCTGCCGCCGCCGTGTGCTTTTCCCGCGACGAACGCGTCTATGGCCCGATCGAACCGGCCCTGAGCGAGATAGGCGCGTCCCATGAACAAATAAGCTTCCTGACGCACGTCCTCGGACTGGTCATCCGCCGTGAGGAGTTCCAAACGTCCGATCGCCTCCTCGTAATCGCCGGCGATGAACGCTGCGATTGCCAGGTCCAGAGACTCCGGACGCTCCCGACCGTGGCGAGTGCCGCAAGATGCGACCATCAGAGTCGGCAGGATCAGGAGCAAACCAACAAGGCGTATTCGGACGATCGTTGGTACGCGGGACATGCGAACGGATGAAAAAAAGGGATGGAGCGGGCAACGGGATTCGAACCCGCGACCCTCAGCTTGGGAAGCTGATACTCTACCAGCTGAGTTATGCCCGCTCCTATAACAAGTTGGGGTGTAGCACCTTAGATAATTTATGTCAAGTACTTATTCAAGCTTCGATCTCGAGGAAATCTTCGACCAAGCGGGTGGCGTGCTCCTCGAGGTCATCCCTCGAGGCATTCAGCCAAACCGCCTCCTTCACTTTCCGGAAATAGGTCTCTTGGCGCTTCGCGTACTGGTGCGTGAGCGTCACCACGCGCTCGAGAGCGGATTCCGGCGGATCGCCCGCCAGGATCGCGCCGGCGATTTCTCCATAACCGAGGCTCCGCATGCCGGGAGAGTCCGGACCGTATCCCGCCTCGATCAATCTCCGCACCTCGTCCGGCCAGCCCGCCTCGAACATCGCGCGCGTTCGCTCCGCGATCCGCCG
>JBGSIK010000427.1:0-5959 GCA_041742575.1 Candidatus Krumholzibacteriia bacterium | reverse complement strand
GCGATGATCAGGAGCAGGCCGATTGCCGCGACATATCTGGAAATCGCTCCCGGCACGTTCAACTCCTCCACCGGTTCGAATCGAGCACACGCGACGACAGGAACAGAAAAAAGACCGAGAAGTTGAGGTAGAATATGGTGTCGTTGCTGTCCAGCACTCCCTTGGAGAAACTGCTGTAGTGCTCGATGATCGAGAGTTCGAGAATGACGCGGGCCGCCGCGGGAGACACGAACGGCGCCACCCACGCGATCAGCAGGAACAACACGCCGCATCCGAACGTGGCCACACCGGCGACCAGTTGGTTGTCCGTCAGTGTGGAGAAGAACAGGCCCATCGCGACGTACGCCGCTCCGATGAGGAAGCACCCCAGGTAGCCGGTGAGGATCGGCCCCGCCTCGGGACTGGCGTAAACGGAGAGCAGGAGCGGGCAGAGCGCGGTGAGCGCGAGCATGACCGCGAACACGGTCAGTGTGGCCAGGTATTTGCCCAGAATCACATCCCAGTCGGAGATGGGAAACGTGAACAGAAGTTCCGCCGTCCCCGATTTGCGTTCCTCCGACAAGAGCCGCATGGTCAGGAGCGGCAGGATGAGCAGCATGATCACGCCCAGGTTGCCGAACAGCGGTTCGACGACATCTTCGGTCAGGTTGAGCGCGTGGGCCGCGGCCGGGTTCTGCATGGCGCGGATCGAGGCCAGGTTGAAATACCCGAGCAGGTTGTAGAAGAAGTACCCGGCGAGGATCAGGAAAACGATGATGACGGAGTAGGCGACGGGCGAATTGAAGAAGTACCTCAACTCCCGGCGGTATATCGCGAGAATCTTATTCACCGGTCGCCTCCTCCGTCACCAAGCGCACGAAAACATCCTCCAGGCTCATCGATTGCGAGTGGAGTCCCAGCAAACCGAATCCGGCAGCGACGAGCTGCGCGGCGATCGCCTCGCGCACGTCCGCATCTTCGCTCGCGTCCACTGCGATTCTCACCACTCCCTCTGCCGACTCGTCCAGAACGCGGACGGCGATGACGCCCGCTATCCCTTCCAGCGCGCGCCGCACGGCGTCGAAAGGTCCGCGAACCAGTGCCTCGACCGTCATCGATCGGCGGAGGGCTTTCCCCAGGTTTTCGGGCGTATCGTCGCGCACGAGCACGCCGTTGTTGATGATGAGCACTCGTTGGCACAGGAGGCTCGCCTCCGGCAGAATGTGTGTGCTCAGCACGACGGTGCGCCGGCCGGCCAGAGCGCGGATGAGTTCACGAATCTCGATGATCTGCCTGGGATCGAGACCCACGGTGGGCTCGTCCAGTATCAGAACCTCCGGGTCGTTCAAAAGCGCCTGGGCGAGACCCACGCGCTGGCGGAATCCACGGGAAAGCGTTCCGATCGGACGGTTGCGCACCTCGGTGACGCCGCACTCATCCATGACGGCGCCGGCGCGGGCGACTCGGTCCCGGCGGCTTATCCCTTTGAGCGTTCCCACGAAGTCGAGATAGCCGCCTGCGGTGAGGTCCCCGTACAGTGGGACGCTCTCCGGCAGGTAGCCTATGCGGCGCCGGACCGCGACCGAGTCTTCAAGGATGTCGTAACCTGCCACGCGGGCGGTCCCGGAGGTCGGAGGCAAGTAACACGTGAGCATGCGCATCAAGGTGGTTTTGCCCGCGCCATTGGGACCGAGGAACCCGAGGATTTCCCCTTTGCCGGCGCGAAAGGACACGTGATTGACCGCGACATAGCGGCCGAAGTTCCTGGTCAGTCCCTGGACGTCGATCAATCGGATCCTCCGGATTGCGCCCCAAGTGCCCCGAAATGCAGGCGCGGGCGCGGATGCGATCGAGTGGGGAGAGGCAGCCCGTTATCGTACCGGACGGCTCGGCAAACGTCAATGTTCTTCGTATGTTACAGCGGGCGCTGACTGTCAGTTCCCATCCAGCCCCGGTTTCCGTCCGCGAGATCCGTGGTTTTTTGAGGTTGGAAGCAGAGCCGGTACTGGGTATGATCCCCGGGGGTTACCTCATGCGGACTCGACTGGACAGGGCGTCGATTCGCAGGGGCCTGCGTGTCTTCTTCGGGCTGAGCGTGGCGTCGATCGCGGTCGTCGTCGCGTTCACCGATTGGGAGAAGACCCGTCCGGCACTGGCCCGTCTGCGCCCCGAATTCCTGGTCGTCGCTTTGCTTCTGGCGGCGGTCGACTGGGTAGGCGGGGGCCTGCGCGTATATCTGCTCACACGCGGTCTTTCCGGCCACATATCGTTCCGGAGCGCCATCAAGGCCTCGCTGGCGAACACGGCCATGGGGGCGATTACGCCGTCGCAAATGGGCGGGGGGCCGGCCCAGGTTTATCTCCTGTACAAGAACGGTCTTCCGCTCATCGAGGCGATGTCGGCCAGCCTGATGACGTTCATCGTCACCATACTCTTCTTCGTGGTCGCGGCGGGCGTGATCACCTTCTCCGGCGCCCAGACGACGGTGACCACCGGAGCGGTCCGGCACCTGTTCCGGTACGGCGTGCTGGCATTCATGGTCTGCGGCGGGCTGTTCATCACGTTCATTGCCCGGCCGTCACTGCTTCGTCTCGCGCTACGGTGGCTGTTCAACTTCCTCTCTCTTTTCCGCCGGCGGCACTTCCTCCGGCCGGGCAGCCGCGCGAACCGGATGATCGCGGCGACGGCCGAGATCCATGAAATCAACATCGATTACATCCGAAATCGCTTTCCGCAGCTGGTCGTGACGATCGTGCTCACCGCCATCCTGTTCGGGTGCAAATGTTTCGTGGCCTACTTCATCGTGCTCGGGTTGGGGGTTCAAGCCGGCGTCTGGGAAGTGGTGTCGATTCAGGTGCTCATCCTCCTGGCGGTGTACTTCTTCCCGACGCCGGGTGGGACGGGAGCGGCCGAGCTGGGGTCCGCGGTCCTTATGGCGCAGATTCTGCCTCTGGAGCTGCTGACGATTTACGTCGTGTTGTGGCGAGGAATCATGATGTACGTCGCGGTGGCCATCGGGTCGGTGATCATGCTGCGCACGCTGGGGCAGGATACCGTAGTCGCCCCTCGAAGCTTCGGGGACGTCGAAAAAAAAATTGCGGTTTCGGGTGAACGGCCGTAACATTCTCGCTCCGGCTCCGTACCGAAATCACTAAGGGGCCTATCGGGAAAGAATCCAGAAAGAAACGAGAGGGATATGCGAGTACGTTGGTTCCGTGGATGGATCGGTTCGATTGCGTTCGCTGTCCTTTGCGGAGCTTCTACAGCTTCCGCGGCCGACACCCGAGCGATCATTCGGTCACTCTTGCTGCCGGGGTCCGGACAAGCGCAGCAGGGGCACTATACCAAGGCGGCGATCTTCTCGGGGGCTGCCGTTGTCACAGGCGTCGGTCTGGTCTTGAGCCAGGTGCACTACAATCAGGCCGTCGAGCGCTTCAACGGACTGCGTGAAACGTACGTCGGCTACGAGGGGAATCTTCAAGAAGGCACAGTGGTCCCATACAGCGAGATCACGGGAACCTACTCCGACATGCAGGCCGCCTACGACGATTCGGAAACCCGCGAGAACTGGCGCAACACCTTCATGGTTGCTTTCATCGTCACCTACGCCGCGAACCTCGTGGATGTGATTTTGAGCAAGGAGGATACCGGGGAACGGGAGCGGGAGGAGGCCCCGGTGGGGATGGAACTCCGCGGGAACGACATTCGCCTCTATGGGACGTTTCACTTCTAGACATGGACGGTTGCTAGTGAAAAGGACGATCGTGATTCTGGGATTGCTTGTGGTAGCCTGCACGTTTTTTTCTTGCGAGGAGCGCCAAGACTTTCCGCAACCGCTGGCCGTCAGTGTTCCCCCCAAGCCATACAATCTCGTCGTGACGAGTGTCGAGCCGGCGCCGGGCGAGATTGTGTGGGAGTACGATCTCACCTGGGAAGTGGCGGATCCGACCGCCGTCAAAATCTATCGGATCTACATCGTAGGCAACTCCGGCCTCAAAGAAATGGCCGGCACATCCGAGGAGCTCCAAGTGGCACTTTTGTGGGTCGGCTCGCTCGAGGGGACCGTTTTCGGCGTCTCGGCTGTTTCCGTTGAAAACGTGGAGAGCGATCTTGCAACGGCCGTCGCCCCGTGAGATTCCCCCGGTTTTGCAGTCTTGCGTCGACAAATAGCCCCGACACTGCAACTCGTTTTTTATCATCGCCATGACGGGCTTGCTTAAAGTGCTGCATTGAGCCTGTCTCCTATCCGGTTCGCTGGTACGATCCGTGCTTCTCCCCGGTCCGTCGCCGGCCGGCGTCGTCTAAGGGAAGCGCGATGCAAGCCACCATACAAATCCCGGGATACGATTCCTTCGAGCAGATCGCCCTTGGCGGTATGGCCGCCGTGTACAAAGCGCGCAAAATCTCCCTCAAGAGACCGGTCGCGATCAAGCTCCTCTACCCGCACCTGGCGGAAAACGCGGTATTCATCGAACGATTCAAGCGCGAAGCGGAAGCGGCGGCGAAGGTTCAACACGAAAACATCGTCAACGTGATCGACTACGGGCAGTGCGGCGACAGCCACTACATCGTAATGGAATACTGCGACGGAGTGACGTTGGCCGCGCTTCTGGAACAACACGGCGCCGTTCCGCCCGACGTAGGTTGCGGGATTCTGCTGAAAGTGTGCTGCGGTCTGGAGGCTGCCCACGCTGCCAACTTGGTGCACCGGGACATCAAACCCGCAAACATCATCTTCACCCGCCAGGGCGGAGTCAAATTGGCGGACTTCGGGCTCGCCAAAACCGTCGACGCCATCCAGCTGGTCACCCAACACGGAAAAGTGATCGGCACGCCGGCGTACATGTCGCCGGAGCAAACGCGGGGCGACGACGTGGGCCCGCAAAGCGACGTGCTTTCGCTCGGTGTCGTGGCGTACGAGCTCCTAGCGGGGCGCCGGCCCTTCGAGGGACGCAACTACGCGGAGGTTGTGGGCCGCATTCAGTCGGACGCGCCCGAGGCGATCTATCTCGTGGAACCGAACGTGAACGCGAGACTCGCACATATCGTCCATGCCATGCTGGAAAAGGAGCCTGGCCGGCGGTATGAATCGGTCGGGCGGGTTGCGAGGGATTTGGAAGAAGCCATTAACCAGGGCGGGTACCGCCGGGACCGCACGATGCTGGCAGAATATCTCGCGGATCCCGAATCGTATCGCGCGGCGCACGAGTGCGTGGCTAGAAAGGGAACGGAATCGCGGCCCCAGGGAGCGGACGGGCCGCGGCCCCATGGGTCGACTCGGCCATCTCCCGATGGAATTGTGGAAGGCGAAGCGGATGCGGGTGCCGAATACCGGGTAATCCTGGAATCGATCGACCGGAACATGGAGACGCCAGCCTCGTTCGCTCTGAAGCTCTCGATGAGCATCCGATCCCCGCTGCCGCGCGTGATATCAATCGTGAAGAACATGCCCGCATCGGTGGGCGGGCATCTGCCCCTGCGCAAGGCCGCGAAGCTCGTCCATGTGATACAGAAGCTCGGGGGAACGGCACGATTGGAGCCCGAGCTCACGGAGGGGGCAGCGCGGGAGCGGAAAACGGCTGCGAAGGCCTCGCCCGTGTCGGCGCAGAGCGAGCAGCCCGATGCGCCCGCGTCGAGCCGAACCCCGCCGACTGTGGAGACGACGGCCGAGTACCACCCGATCGACGAACACATGGGGGAAGTGAAGTCGACCACACGGGAGTCGGCGCTCATCTGCCCGAAATGCGGGTGGGAGGCGGAGGCCGACGCGCGGTTTTGCGCGATCTGTCTCTTCAGCTTCGAAAAACGCGAGACGCTCAGCTTCACCGACCTGCACAACTGCCTGGTGACCGAAAACCCACTGGAACAACCCCCACAGCGCACCCCGCGTTCGGCGACCGCGTTCGCCCGAACCTTTCGCGGCCTCCCCAGGAACGTGAAGATCGCCGGATTGGTGGGACTAGTGATGCTGCTTATCCTC
>JBGSIK010000426.1:0-1872 GCA_041742575.1 Candidatus Krumholzibacteriia bacterium | reverse complement strand
ACGAATCGTCGTGGACTTCCACGATGTTGACCGAATCGCCGCGGTGCAGATGTCCCACCAGTTTGCCATCGTCTCGGACTGGTACGTTGTCATTCTTGATCCAGAATACATTTCCCAAGTGCATCGCATCGCGGTCTTCGTCTTCGACGGGTGGGGTGTCGTCGTCTACGGATCGCCGCGATTCGGGCGTGCGGTGGCCGGGGAGGGCCGCCTCGCGGACACGAGCCACTGGACCGTGCGACTCTGCGTCGGCAACATCCTCGTCGCGATTCTGGGTTGAGCGATAGACAAGGAACGCCCCCAAGACGATCAACGCCGACAGCAGCGAGAGCAGGGGCTTGCGCATGGAGAGGCCTTCCGAAGGGCTCCCTCGATTCTACTGCAACGTCTCCCGCCCGACAAGCAGGGTTGCGGCGCGACGCAGCAGTCCATGACGGCCTGTGTCGCGCGCTACGTCTTCGGGCCATCCGCCGCGGTGACCGCCGCCGCTGGAAAGAAGGCGTCGGCTATCACCGGCGGAGTCTTTCGGAAACGGCCATGTATCGGATGAAGTGCTGCTTTGGCGACCATCTGAAAAAAACCGTTCGATCCACAATCAACGAACCGAAACGCGACTACGAAGCAAGATCCTCAATAAGTTCACGCACCTCGGACTCCCTCAGTTCGAGTGGAATTAGGCAACAAGGCCGTGCGGGTGCGTCATGTGGGTCGCATTCAGCCCCACCTCCATCCAGCCCGCCGCGTAGTCGATCCACCCGTCGTCCATGTGGTTGTACCCCACCACGTTCCCCCCGCCGCTCGCGCGCATCACCATCACCTTGTTGAACCGGATCGAGATGTTGTTTTCGATCAGGTTGTCCGAGGCGTGGTAGTTCACCCCGATCCCGTACCCCCCGCCCCCGGGCCGCGGCGCTGGCGTGTCATGCACGTAGGAGTCCCGCACCTCGCACCGAAACGTGCCGTTCAAGTTGACGCTCGTGCCCCCTGCGTAGTCGCTTTCCACGTTCTTCACCCACGAGTACGCCGCCGCAGTCAAATGGAAGTTGCCGCCGTCGTCCCCTCCCTCTCCTCCATGAACGTACAGGTCCTCCACCCCCGATCGCTTCACCAGCGGCACAACCGGACCGTCCGTCCCTGCCGAGAAACGGACGAGCTGCGCTTGGTGCGCCCGATCGAACGCAATGTGTAGCGGCGTCGTGAAGCGGACCGTCGTCCCTGTCACGTCGGCCACCTCCAGGATCTGTCCCACCGGCCGGTCGTACCGCGAGAACCACCCCCGCGAGGCGTCCTTGCCCGGTCCCGGTGAGCTCGCCTTCCTCCACACCACGTAGCTCGGATCGGCAACCTCGTCGAGCATGACCAGTTCCCCGACCTGGTAACCCGGATCCCTCGCCACCGTGACGCTCGTCGCGCCCTTTTGCGCGTCGGCGGCGAGGTCCACGGGCTGCGTCCACTTGTACCAGCGTAGGCCCAGGTAAATGCCCCCCTGTCCCGAGCCGACCGCTTTCACCAGCTTCGTGTTCTTCGGGCCCGATCCCCGCAGTACCACATTCGATCGCCTGATGTAGATCCCGTTACCTGAGATCCGGAACGTTCCGGGCCCGAGTTGTACCACTTGGTTCTCGGGGCAGGCTTCCATCGCCTCCTGGATCGCCGTTGTGTCGTCCCCGCCGCTCGGCGATAGCGTCCGGTACACCTTTTCGCGCCGTGGGATCCCTCCCACCGCGCTCAGTCCCGGGTTCCAGTTCGTCAGCCGCTGCGCGGGCACGCATTCAAGGCGACTCTTGTTCTCCGCAGCGATGGCATCGCCTACCATGGCCGCCACGACGAGCAGCCACCGGGCCGTCCGGTTCGGTTTCAAGCACATTCCGT
>JBGSIK010000425.1:0-8527 GCA_041742575.1 Candidatus Krumholzibacteriia bacterium | reverse complement strand
CCTTCGACATGCTGGTTTGGACGGGCGTGTACTACCTCGTTGTGCGTATCGCGCAAACGGGAAACCGCCAAACGTGGTTGTGGGTGGGCTTGTTGCTGGGCCTGGGGCTATTGAACAAGATCGGTCTCCTGATCTGGGGATTCGCGCTCGCGATCGGACTTCTAGCCACGCGGCACCGGCGGCACTTCGCGTAGCGGCGGCTGTGGCTCGCGGCGGGAATCGCGGCGGCGTTCCTGCTGCCCTACATCCTATGGAACGCCACACACGACTGGGCCACCCTGGAGTTCATGGCGAACGCGACGCGCTACAAGATCTCGGACCTCTCGGCGCTGGACTTCTTGAACGAGTGCGTGCTGGAAGCGAATCCGCTGACGCTCCCGCTCTGGCTGGGGGGCCTTGCGTGGCTCACGTTCGCGCGGCGCGCGCGGCGGTACCAACTGATCGCGATCATGATCGTGGTGACGTTCGTGACCCTGGTCCTGCAGAAGGGGAAACCGTACTACTTCGTGGCCTCCTTCCCGGTGCTGATGGCGGCGGGCGGCGTGGCGTGGGAGCAATGGACAACGGGACGGCGCGTGAAGTGGGCGCGGTGGGCGATGGCGGCGGTGCTCCTCACGGGCGGCGTGGTGCTGGCGCCGATCGCGGTGCCGATACTCTCACCGGAACGCACGGTGGCATACATGCAGCGGATGGGGATCATCCCGAAGGCCCAGGAAGTGGGGCATGGGGGCGCGCTCCCGCAGTACTTCGCCGACCGCCTTGGGTGGGAGGAACTGGCGCGAACGGTCTCGAGCGTCTACGAGAGTCTCCCAGCGGAGGAACAGCGCACGTGCGTGGTGATCGCGGACAACTACGGCAAGGGGGGCGCGCTGGAATATTGGTCGCGGCGGTACGCGCTCCCGCCGGTCTACTGCCGTCACAACAACTACTGGCTCTGGGGCCCGCCGCCCGGCGTGGGCGAAGTGACGATCGTGGTGGGATTCGATCGCGAGGACATCGAGGAGTCCTTCGCTGAAGTCGTCGAGGCCGCCGCTTCGGAGACGCCGTACGCGCAGGAAACCCGCATGACGGTGTGGGTGTGCCGGGGACTGCGAGTGCCGATAGAAACAGTGTGGGCGGAGTCGAAGCTCTTCATCTGAGGGCGCCTGGGCGGTATCCAAGCGACACAAGAGCCGCGCTGGAGCGGCGCCAACGTCCGCGAACGCACGGCGAAACACCCTGCACGCGCGCGCGCGGATTTGCTACAATAGAGTCGTCCACTTCACCGCCGTGTCGCGAGAGCTGCGGGGTTTTGTCTGGGCCATACTAAACGCAGCGCCTCAGTCCAGGATGAACTGAGGCGCCACAAGAGATCACGTCGAGAGGAGAGCTTCGATAGGCGAATCCTCGTATCAAGTGTGCGGTATGAGCCCCTCGGCTCTAACCCGCGGTCTCAGACAGAGGTAATCCGGACGAACGCGTGGAGATGCGGTATCGCCATCAGCGCAACCCGCGAATACTAGTCTGACGATCGTCTGCGAAGCGTGAGACGCACTGTCAATAATGTCGCGCGTCGTCGACAAACCGTTCTCCTCTCGACTCGAAAACCCAGGAGTTGACTTCAGCCGTTTCCATATCATTTAACCAACGCCATTTTAATCGTTCTGGAGTAACGATTTGTCACGAGCCGGCAGAAGTAGATTCCGCTGGCAACCGCTTCTCCGGCGTTGTCCCGGCCGTCCCATTGCACACTGTGCCGGTTCGCCTTCTGATCCTTGTCGACCAGCGTCCGGACCAGCTGGCCGCCAACGTTGTAGATCGACAGATTGACGTGGCCATCACTGGCGATCGAGTACTCGACAACCGTCGAAGGATTGAACGGATTGGGGTAACTGCCTTGCAGCGCATTGACCAACGGAATATCAGGCCTGATCTCCAGTTCCCGACCGAGCTCCGCTAGATCTTTGATCACACCATCTTTTCCTATCACTTCGCCGAAAACACGCGTCAGCTGAATTCCGTCCTGTTCCGGCTGGCCGATGTTTTCCACCCTGAAACCGAGTGTCCCGATCTTTGTTTTTTCATTGGCCACCGGTTCTTTTTTGAACAGCGTGACGAACACGATGTTCTTGCCTTCGCGAACCACGTCCGCTGCGATGATCTCGAAGGGCGACTCCGGATCGGGGGCGAGTTCCTCGAACGCGAGGTCACCCCGCGGGTACTGCAGCCCGAAACAGATGCTTTCGGCATCCCCTCCGTTCGTCAAATCGAGATCGACGAACCAGCGTCCGGACTGCGAACCCCCCGCTTCAGACACCTCTAGCGCCACGCCGACATTCGAAATCGCTTTTTTCTTCGCGGCTTTCTCGGCCGCCGTCCCCGTGATGGGATCGTAGAAGTGTTGGTAGTGTTCGCCAAAAAAAGCGAAGTCCGACATGTTGACCTTCAAATCGCCGTTGAAATCGCAGCAGTCGTTATAGCCGGGGTCGCCGTAGTTCTTGTTGTACGATGCCCCCAAATACGGCAAATCGGACAGGTTCACATGATAATCGCGGTTGAAGTCAGGCGTTTTTATATAGATCTGGGGGTTCGCCAGCGGGTATCCCTTGAGGCGTACGGCAAGCTGGTCGTTTCCGCCACCCATCATGAAGTATGCGTCGATGGACGATTCGTAGCCATTGCCGCTCGTGGCATCCGTGTCGCCGGATAGGCCGGGACCATATTCATTGCTGTCCAGCAATTCGTATTTCTGTCCCATGGGCAGATGATCGAGCCACATTTCAAAAGATTCCACGTCGCGCGTCATATCCGCGTCGTCAAAATCAAGCGTCACGAATACCACGTCCCAGTCGCCCTGCGGGCAGCCCCTATAAAATTGGTATGATTCCGGATACGTGAAGGCCACCTCGCAATCGGGCGCGCAACCGAGATCGAGCGCGCCGATGAGGGCACGATAGTACATCGGGTCCTCGTCGTTCCATTGCTCTGCGCACGGCGACAACGCCGAGGGAGAATAATCGCCCCCGGGGCGGTCGCAGAATTCCGGGTCAAGGGTGAAGTTACCCTCCCCGGGTGGATAATCGTTGTTGTAGTTGCCGATGATGCAATTGTCGCTGATTGTCATATTCGGGCCACCGACGCCGTTGAACCAGCGTCTCTCGTTGTACGAAACGATGTTCTTGTCTATCAGCGAGGCCAACACGTTGCCCTGGAAACCGAGTACCCAGCCCTCGGGCGGAATCATCCAGTCGTTATCGGCAAACGTGCAGCTGAGGACGTCCAGCCGGTCGTCTTCGCCGAAAGCACTCACAGTCCCCCGCCCGAAGTTATTCGCAAAAACGGTCTTTTCCAGTGTAATCTGATAAGAGTCATCCACTTCGACCACTGCACTCCATCCTGAAGTGTTTCCAGAAAACTCGCTAGCCGTGATCGCGACAACAGCGGTCGGTGATTTGATGTCGACGATACTGTATTGGTTACCGAGGTCACTCACGTCGTTTCCGCTGAAGCTGCAGTTTGTTACCGCCACCAAATTCGGGCGCTCGCGCACCAGAATCGCGTTCGGGTTGTCTGTGAACTCACAGTCGCTGATAGACACGGACAGATCATTAAAAATATCGCTAGCGATACGGACGGCCCCACCGTAATCGGCGTTTGGAGTGCCGTTGTCCGTGAATGTGCAGGAGCTGATCTCTGCGATCCCGTTGCTGTAGATATCGATCGCGGACGCATGCACTCCGGCGCCGGGATCAAACCGGTTATGTTCAAAAACGCAGTCCACAATCTGAATGTTGCAGGTTTCGTTGCAGTTACTGATGAAGACGCCATAGTTTTTGTCAGCTCCGCCGATGGTGAATCCCCTCAGGTAGGCAGAAGTAGCTAGACCGCTGATTTCGATGATTTCGCGGTACGTGAAGAACTCATCATGACCGTATATATGGGCAGCCCCAGGGTCGTAGTTCTGGCTCACCACGGGGATGCTGTTTCTCATGTGTATACCGTTCTCGTTATAGATCCCCGGCAGAACCAGCACGGTATCCCCGATCTCGGCGACGTCGATGGCGTCCTCGATGGACAATGCCGCTGTTTCCTGGGTCGCGTAGGGATCGATGTTGGTGCCGGTGGTTGAAACGTAAACGTACTGCCCCCTGATCGTGAAATCCGAGTTGCTTTCGTCTGAGCGTCCATCCGGCACCAACTCGTAATAAGTGGTAACCCTTATTTTCGCGTGAACTGTCGGCAGGTCGGGTACGGTCCAGAGATAGCTTCGATCAGTGCCGGAGACGGAGGCGATGGGATCCCAGTTGGCTCCACCGTCGACACTCAGCTCGATATCCGTGCCGGTAGGTGTTTCCGTCTGGTAAGTCCACTTGATTTCGACGGTGTCGCCGGGCCTGTAGACTTCACCACCGTTGGGACTCAAAACAGCTAAGTACCCGTAATCCATTTGGAACGCGCTCTGACCAATATTGGAGACATTGTATTTGATGTATCCGAATCCACCCACGCCCCAGGTGGGCCACGATGAGTTTTCGACGATCCAGGCACCCTGTCCGCCGCATTGAGTGTCATCCCATCCGACAATCAACACGGCGTGCCTGGCGCTTAAATCGTCGTTTACAAAATCATAAACGACGGCATAACACCCGGAACCCCAGTAAAAGAACGCGGGATTGCTCTTTTCCAGGTCGATCGCCGTTGTCACCGGTCCTTCGAGAAGCGCTTCCTTGATGGTGTTCACATTGTTCGTGACGGTACGATAACTCAATATGGACGTCAGAACCGGCTTGCCGTCCTGCCTGCACGGATTCACGTCGCTATCCTCATACGGGTAGTCGCTTTCTTCGACGCTGCCATGATCCCTCATAACCCTATAAGCAGCGAGCATCGGTCCGCCGTCACAATCGCCGCCGTATGTGTCGCAGTCGATGATTTGCTGCTCGGACAAGTCATAGATGGCTCCATCATCATAAATCCACGCGAAGTATTCCGCTTGAGCGATGGGAGCAAAAGCCCAGCAAGACCCACAGTCATCCTGATATTGTGGTGTTTCCGGTAGTATTTTAAACACTCGCCAGTCAAATGCCGCGTCGAACTCCATCATCCCCTGGGGAACGAACTTGGGAATTTTCTCGAGTTCCTCTTTGGACGGGAGCAGGACATTGCCGTATCGATGTTTTTGGAACTTCCCGTCAAAATCCTTTTTCAACGTCATATCTCCGGCCTGGGTAAACGCTTTTACAGTGAAACTCATTGCCGACAGGAAAATAACAAAACCCCACACTGCTCCCTTTGTTACCAACCTGCTTCGCATGACAATCCTCCCTGTGTTACTAAACCGCATACAAACCACCCGCCGAAATGCCCGATAAGACATTACCTAGCAATCGGTTGCGAGCTCGCCGGATATTCGACATCCATCCCGCGAGTCGGCAAGGTCCGGACCAGCCGCTCGCCACGTCGTTAGATAAGGCACGGACGCCAAGGCGGAATTCCCAAGGAAAATCAATTTCATGACGTAAAAAAAGAAACCCTGTCTCACGGCGACCTTGTTCAGCTCGGGTATCGCGAAAAGCGCCCATGAAGAGAACACCCAACTGCCTCCCCAAGCCCGTCCTCATCTGCTAAAATCAATGCGCACCCACAACCGCCGCGTCCCGCGTGGACGACGGCACATCCAGGAGGCCCACCATGTTGAAACGATCCCTGATCGCGGCGAGCCTGTGCGCCGGCTTCGTCATCGCACTTTCAATCGTTCATCCCACCGCGCTCGTTGCGCAAGTGCTGTGGAACAAACTGGAGACCAACCCGGTGCTTTCGCCCGGGACGTCGGGATCGTGGGATGAGACCACCGCGGTGGCCAACACGGTGTTGCGCCACGGGGGCGTCTATAAGATGTGGTACGAGGGCGACGACAGTTTCGGCTACGCCACCTCCGACGACGGCATCAACTGGGTGAAGTGGCCTTCGAACCCGGTCATGCAGCCGGGCGGGATCGGATCGTGGGACGAGAACAACATCGACAACGCGTCGGTGGTGATCGTGGGCAACACCTACCACATGTTCTATAGCGCCGAGGACGCCTCAAACGACAACCGAATCGGCCACGCCACCTCGCCGGACGGGATCACGTGGACGAAGGATCCGGAGAACCCGGTCATCGACATCGGCCTTGTGGGTAGCTGGGACCGCTTCGAGGCCATGCACCCGTACGTGATCTACGACAACGGCGTGTTCCGCATGTATTACAACGGGCACGACGGCGCCGAGCAGCGGATCATCTACGCCACCTCTCCCGACGGCACGAATTGGACGCGCTACACGGCGCTCCCCATGGTCAATCCGGGTATGCCGGGCGAGTGGGACGACGACGAGCTGGGTCCGATGTGCGTGCTCGTCGCGGGCGGCAGTTACCACATGTGGTACACGGGGTGGAACACGGCCGGAGATTTTGGCATCGGCTACGCCACCTCGCCGAACGGTATCTGGTGGTACCCGAGCGCGTCCAACCCGATACTCGCGCCGGGCGGTTCCGGCGAATGGGACGACGTGCTCATCGCGGTGCCTGTCGTGACGTACGTGGATTCGCTGGTGATGTACTACGGCGGCTACGACGGCTCGGTGTTCCAGACGGGCTACGCGGGCACGCCGTCGGCGCTGGTCCCAGCGCTCCTTCAGAGCTTCACGGCGGCTTGGCGAGAGCCGGGCATTGAAATCTCGTGGACGTTGTCGGACGCCGGCGCCGGCGCGGACATGCACTTCTCTGTTCTGCGGGCCGAGACGGCGGACGCGCGCTTCATCGAGATGCAAAACGCGGAGATCGCGCGCAGTGGACTCTCTTTCACGTTCGTGGATCGCACGGTCGAGCCGGGCGCGCGTTATCGGTACGCGGTAGAAGTGAGCGACACCGACGGCCGGCGCACGCTCTTCGAGACGGAATTCGTCGAAGTGCCGGTCGTGGCCGCTGCCATCGAAGCGGTGACGCCGAATCCATTCAACCCGCAGACGACGATCGTCTACACGATCGCCGAAACGGCGCCGGTGACGCTCGGCATCTACGACGCGGCGGGGCGGCTCGTACGCTCGCTCGTTGACGGACCGCGCGCGGCGGGTCGCCACACGGAACTCTGGAACGGCCTCGACGATCGCGGCGCAGCAGCGGCATCGGGCGTCTATTTCGTCCGCCTGGAATCGGCGGGCCGGGTGACCACACAGAAAGCGGTCTTGATGAAGTAAGGGCGCCGTGTGGAGTTCGGCGTCCACAACGATCCGCCGTTTACGTAGCGATCATGCTTTGTTATTACGGCCGGCCGCAGCGAGCGCTTTCGAAAGCAGATCCTCGACACCCAATAGCTGGGAGATGTCGTCGAGATAAGCGGCGTCCAACCGGCCCTTCTGCACTCTGAGAATCCCGATGACGTCGCTCCATTGTCTCTCCGACACCCCGCCACCCATCCGGTACCAGTGGAGCTTTCGCGCCACGGTGTCCTCCGCGCTGGCAAGCACGATTTCACGCCGCGGCTCCTCCGACACGACGCACGTGGCGCGTCTCTTCATTTCCTGGCGCGAGGCTTCGTCGGGCGTTGTCAGAAACACGTCCACCTTGAGCATCGTATCGAGATGGATGATGTTGAACGACGATCGTCCGGCGACCGCGGCGCGAACCTCATCGGCGTTCACGTGAAAGCCGTTGTCCTCTAGCTCGCTCACAAAGCGCACGATATGTCGCGCTTCCAGCGCCGCCACCACGTCCACATCCCGCGTCGCCCGCGGTATCCCGTGAAAAGAACTCGCCAACGCTCCTCCGACGAGGTGCTCCACTCCGAGGCGATCCAAGACGCCGGCGACCCGGCAGGTTACATCAAGGACTTCGCTGGTGTCCATCAGTAGCCTTCGACCTCCGGATCCCAACCGAACACCTTCACCATAGTATCGCGGTCGTGGTAGAGCGATGCGAGACGGAGCCGTAACTCGCGTTCGGGGATATCTTGGCCATATTGCGCGCGGATTCTGGCCGCGGCGAGATCGCGAAGGGCGCGGTTCATGGCGATGACGCATTCGAGCTTCCGCCGGGGCGTCATCCGCCGGTACCCTTCGATCAATATCGCCTCTATTTCGGGGTTGGTATCGCTCAGTTCCACGTCAGGGACTCCGTTTGCGCAGAGTATAGCACAGGGCAACCGACTCCCACGGACGTTTCGCCGCACGTCCTCCCCGGCACGGCAAGAAAGAGCGCCGCCGTACACTTACTTCCTCATGAAGTCCGCGATGTCGGAAATCACCTCGTCCGTGACGCTCCCGTGTACCTGCGTGTACTCTTCCGGCCTCGGAGGGCCCTCCCCCGGGAAGAAGAGATGGTTGAGAGTCGGATAGAGCTTGAGTTCCACGTCCGGTCTCGACGCGAGCGCCTTCCTCCAGTTCTCGAAGTCCTCGACCTTCACCTGGTAATCGCGGTCGCCTTGCAGCACGAGGATGGGCTTCGCGATGGTGCGCGCGACATCGGGCGGATAGTACCCGCGGAGATCGAGCGCGTCTCTGGGCGACGCGA
>JBGSIK010000424.1:0-10369 GCA_041742575.1 Candidatus Krumholzibacteriia bacterium | reverse complement strand
AGGGTGCGGGTGTGGGCGGAGGCTTCTCCCGTCCGGAGCTCGAGCCGCACGGGGCCGCACCGGCGTGTGTCGCCGGCTCGGGCGCGAAACGGTCCTCCCGAACCGTTTCCACCTGCCCGATGGCGCCATGGAGGGCGATGGTGACTATGGATCGCGCACACACCCCGACGGTTTCATCCAGCACCAGCGTCACGCAGCGTTCGCCGCCGGGCATCGACACATCGCGGACCACCGCGCCGGTCAGGTTTCCAAAGCGGGATGGCGCGTCCACGCCGCCGAGCGGGTCCTCGTCGGAGAGATAGCAGAACGGTCCGGGGGACTCCAGGATCGCTACCAGGTGGACCGTGCCGCGGCCGCCGCGAAGCGGCAAAGATAGGACCGGTCGCAGCCAGCGGATGACGCCGACGCGAGTGCCGACTATCCGGGCGCGAGCGATGTCGACGAACATTGAGAGCAGTGTTGCATCCATGAAAATCGAGGTTGTGAGGCCTTATTATAACTTGTTACAACGTCGCGCGTTACCCGTTGACACTTCTGGGGTGGCTGCATTACTATCAGTCAGCCGTCCCCATGGGGGAGCGGGAAGCGCCGGCACGACCTAGGAGCATCGTCCATGTTAATCAGTATGACCGGTTTTGGACAGGGGGAAGCGTCGGCCGGCGCCCACCGTGTTTCGGTGGAGCTCCGTACGGTGAACCATCGATTCCTCGATTACGCGTTGAAACTCCCGCGCGAATTGAATGCCCGTGAACGCGAGATCAAGGAGTGCATTCGCCGGCGCATCTCCCGCGGACGCGTTTACCTCACCGTCTCGGTCGAAAGCGAGACGGCGGGGCGAAAGGTGCGCATAAACGTTTCCTTGATGGAGCGCTACCTGGACATGTTGAGGGAATTTGCGGCGGCGCACGATGTGGCGGGCGAGGTCGACATCAACACGCTGGCCCATCTCCCCGACGCGATCGCGTCCGAGGAAGATGAGGGTGGGGACGTGGAATCGCTGTGGCCGCTCGTGGAGCGGGCCATCAACAAGGCCGTGGAACAATGCCACGAAATGCGCTTGACCGAGGGAAGGGCTTTGGAGGAAGAGCTCAACGCCCGCATCGCCGGCATCGAGCGGACGGTGGCGGAGGCCGAGGCGATGGCGCCGGGAGTGACGAAACGATTCGCGGAAGCGTTTCGCAAACGCGTGGAGCAACTGGCCGCGGGAATACCGGTCGATCAGGATCGACTGGTCACGGAGATCGCGCTGATGGCTGATCGACTGGACGTGACCGAGGAGCTCACGCGGCTTCGCAGTCATATCGATCAGTTCAAGAAGACGACTGGGACCGGTGGGGAGGTGTCGAAACGGCTCACCTATCTGCTGCAGGAGATGCACCGGGAAGCCTCCACGATCGGCGCCAAGGTATCCGATTCGGAGGTCGTCCGGCACGTGGTGACCCTGAAGGAAGAGACCGAGAAACTGCGCGAGCAGGTGCAGAACCTAGAATGAACCGCCGGAGTGCTCCTTTCGCCATCGTGATATCAGGGCCGTCGGGCGTCGGGAAGACCACCATAGAGGAGGAGCTCGTTTCGCAGGATCCGCTGCTGCGGGCGTCGGTGTCGGCGACGACACGGCCGCGCCGGGATCGGGAAGAGCCGGGCCGGGATTACTTCTTCCTTGCCCGGGAGGAATTCGAGCGGATGAAGGACCACGATCTGGTGGAGTGGGCCGAAGTCCACGGAGAGTTGTACGGAACGCCGCGGCAGTTCGTCGAAGACGAGTTCCGCGTGGGTCGCGACGTGATACTGAACATCGATGTTCAGGGCGGCAATCGGGTAAAAAAGACCTTTCCCGACGCGGTCCTTGTTTTTATCTTACCGCCGTCGTTCGAAACCCTCAGGGAGAGGATACTCAAACGGAGCGCCCGCGAGCCGGCGGACTTGGCGAGGCGGCTCGAGAATGCCACCAAAGAGATCGACGCAGCCCGCGACTACGACTACCTGGTTGTGAACGACGACCTGGAAACAGCGGTATCGCAAGTGCGGGCTATCATCGAAGCGGAGCGGTGCCGCAGGGAACGGCACGGACCGGATTTCGTAGCACGGTTCAAGCGGCCGGCTCCGCGCCGAAAATCATGACAGGAGCGAGTGATCGACCATGCCCAAACCGATCGAGAAACTGGTCGTGATCGAGAAGGTCACGAAACGCATCGCCAACCGGTACGAGGCCGTCCGCGTGATGGCCAAAGAGGCGCGACGCCTCAACAGTCTCATCATCCGCGGGGCAACCGCGGATGCCGACTTCAAACCCACCACCGCGGCCCTGGAGCGGGTCATTGACGGGAAAGTGAAGTACGAATACGGGGAAGGGATAGAACAGAAGCCGGCGATCTTCGAGGAAGAGGAGCAGGAATGACCCCGCCGCGTCCCCGGGCGGGTGGCCCGGGGTTGGACGCATGAGTGTCGAAGGGAACAAGATCCTGCTGGGGGTCACGGGCGGCATCGCCGCTTACAAAGCTGTTTATCTCCTGAGACTCCTCAAGCGTGCCGGCGCCGAGGTCCGGGTGGTCATGACCGAGGCGGCCTGCGAATTCGTCACTCCACTGACGTTCGAATCCCTCTCCGAGCACCCCGTTCACATCCGTATGTTCGGGCGGCAATCCATGGGGGCGGTCTCGCCGATCGAACACATCGATCTGGCGAGGTGGCCCGATCTGGTCGTGGTCGCCCCATGCACGGCGAACACCATCGCGAAGTTCGTTCACGGCAATGCCGACGACCTCCTGGCGACGCTGGTGACCGCTTACCGGGGTCGTGTGATCCTCGCACCCGCCATGAACGACGGCATGTGGTTCAACGATGCAACCCAACAGAACCTGTCGGCGCTCTCGAACCGGGGTTTTCAAGTGGTACCACCGGAGAAAGGCGACCTGGCCTGCGGGTACGAGGCCGCCGGCCGGATGGCCGAACCGGAGGCGATCTTCGCAGCGGTCCAAAACGCGCTCACGTCCGAGTACCGGAGCGTGCGCGTTCTGGTGAGCGCCGGCGGCACCGAGGAGGACATAGATCCCGTGCGCGTGATCACCAACCGGTCCTCGGGCAAGATGGGGTTCGCCGTCGCCGAAGCCGCCCGCGATCTGGGAGCGCAGGTCACGGTGGTCGCCGCCAACACCACGGTAGCGCCTCCGCATGGGGTCCGGGTGGTTCGGGTTCGGACCTCGGCCGAGATGTCGCACGCACTTCATGGAGCTTTTCCCGAAAGTGACCTGCTCGTGATGGCGGCGGCCGTGTCGGACTTCAGGCCCCCGGCGCCGTTCGCCCACAAGGTCAAGGGAGACTCGCTCTCGCTCGAGCTCGCCCGCACCGAAGACATCCTGGGTACGCTCGCGAAGTCGAAGGGCAAGCGAATGATCATCGGATTCGCGCTCGAGACCGAGTCGGCGGAAGCGAACGCGTTGCGAAAGATGCGCGAGAAGACCTGCGACATGATCGTGGTCAACAACCCCTTGGACCAGGGCGCGGCGTTCGGTCATGACACCAACGTGGTCGCCATCTACAACGGGAGCCGCGAGGTCTACCGCAGCCGCGGTCCGGAGCCGAAGCGCGCGATCGCGAGGACGATTCTTCGGTTGGCCGCGGAGGAAGCCGCGTTCCGGAAGATGCGGGCGTGAGAGCGCCTTTCTTTTTTTCTCCTCCCTCTTTGCACTCGAGCGCTCGGGAAGCGCTCCGGCCCGTGCGGTTGCCGGCCGGGAAAACGGTTCGCGAGATGGCGGTCCAGATATGAATTTTCCACAGGAAAAACAGGCGGAGGTGGCCGCGTACCTTAGACAGCTTCTGCGCAAGGGTATAAGATCGGTCTACGTTCCTCCCGAGCCCGCGGGGACCGGGGCCGGACCCCGCGTCGCATGGGGTGGAGCGCCCGGGGGCGATGAAGCGATGCCGGAAACTGCGGTCGAGAAGAGTGGGCCCGCCGGGCTCATCGAGCTGGCGCGCGTCGTAAGCGTATGTCGTAGTTGCCCGCTGCACGCGTCGCGAACGCAGACCGTCTTCGGAGTGGGGAATCCGGGAGCGCAGGTGATGTTCATCGGCGAGGCGCCCGGGCGGGAAGAGGACCTTAAGGGCGAGCCATTTGTGGGCCGCGCCGGTCAGCTCCTGACCAAGATCCTCGCCGCGATCGACCTCAAACGGGACGATGTGTACATCACCAACGTGCTCAAGTGCCGCCCGCCCAACAACCGCGATCCGCAAGAGAGCGAGGTGCGCTGCTGCGAAAGCTACCTGAAGCGTCAGATCGAGCTGGTTCGACCGAAGCTCATCTGCGCGCTGGGGAGGATCGCCGCGCAGTGGCTCCTGCAGACGACGGCTCCGCTGGCGACGCTCCGGACCGGCGAGTACACATATCAGGGCATCCGGATTCTGCCCACGTATCATCCGGCGGCCCTTCTCCGTAACCCCGGCCTCAAGAGGGAAGCGTGGGAGGACTTCAAGAAGCTGAAATCACTGCTGGAGGAGTTGCGGGACGAAAGCGCGGGGGACCGCGCCGAGTCCTGATTCGGGTGAGGGGGTATCGACGTGGTCCAGTTTGCAGCCGACAAGTTGCCGCCGCAATCGATCGAGGCGGAGATGGCCGTTTTGGGCGCCGTGCTTCTAGACAACAACGCCTTTTCGATCGCGACCGAAAGCATCACGGCGGAAGCGTTCTACAAGAAAGCCCACGCGGACATATTTGCCGCCATGACGTCGCTCGCGCAACGCGGCGAAGCCATCGATATGATCACGCTCACAGAAGAGCTCAAGAAACTCGGCACGTTTCAATCGATCGGGGGGGCGGCCTATCTCACGAATATCATGGACACCATCAGCACCGCCGCGAACGTCGAGTACTACGCGAGCATCGTCCTGCAGAAACACATTTTGCGGCGCCTGATCACGATCTCGAACCACCTGGCCACGGAGTGCTACGCGGGGGAAAGGGAGGCTTCCGACATTCTCGACGAAGCGGAGAGGTCGGTGTTCGAGATCGCCCAGCAGGGAATGTTCAAGGGGTTTCAACCCATCGGCAACATCATCAAGGACAAGTTCCGCAATATCGAGGAACTCTACCAGAGCGGGAAACACGTTTCGGGGCTGCCCTCGCCGTTCGACGAGCTCGACTCGTACACCTCGGGATTGCAGAACGCCGATCTCATCATCGTGGCCGGGCGGCCGGCCATGGGTAAGACGAGCTTCGCGCTCAACATGGCGCAGCACTTCGCACTCAAGCTGAAGGTGCCCGTCGGGGTCTTCAGCCTGGAGATGTCGGCGGAGCAGCTCGTCTTGCGCATCCTGTGCACCGAAGCGCGCGTGGACTCCAACCGCCTCCGCACCGGGTACCTCAAGAGCAGCGAGTACGCCGAACTCGCCCTCGTGGCCGGCTATCTCGCCGAGGCTCCGATCTTCATCGACGATTCGGCCGCCATCTCCACGGTGGAACTCCGGGCGAAGGCGCGCCGCCTCAAGGCCGAGTTCAACGTGGGCGCGATCTTCGTGGATTACCTGCAGCTCGTGAGCGTGAGGGAGAGGGTCGAGAACCGGCAGCAGCAGATCTCGCTCATCTCGCGCTCGCTCAAGGCGCTGGCCAAAGAACTCGATATCCCGGTGGTCGCGCTTTCGCAGCTTTCGCGAGCGGTCGAGTCCCGAGTCGGCGACAAACGACCGGTGTTGTCGGATCTCCGCGAAAGCGGCTCGATCGAGCAGGATGCGGATTTGGTGCTGTTTTTGTACCGCCCGGAAGTGTACGAGGGCGCGGCGTCCGAAGCCGCCGGCACCGCCGAGCTCATCATCGGCAAGCAGCGAAACGGCCCCACGGGAACGATAAAACTGGCGTTCTTCAAGGAATACACCCGGTTCGAACCGCTTTCTCCGATTCCGGACAAAGACTTCTGAGTGACCGTGTTAGGAGCTTTTCGATCCATCGGCATCATCATCTTGAACTTCTTCCAAAACGTTGGGGGAACGTTCATCCTCGTGGGCGAGGTCCTGGGCTCCGTCAAAGAGCTGCCCCGCACGATGGAGCAGACGTTCTTCCAAATGCAGGAAGTCGGAATCGGTTCGATCCCCCTCGTGATCGTGACCTCCGTGTTTGTCGGCGCGGTGTCCTCTGTGCAGGCGGCTTACCAGATCCAGGATTACGTGCCGATGGTATTCCTGGGGACGTTCGTGGGGAAATCGGTCATCCTGGAGCTGGGACCGGTGCTCACCGCGCTCGTGGTCGGGGGGAAAGTGAGCGCTTCCATGGCGGCGGAGCTGGGCACGATGAAGGTGACGGAGCAGATCGATGCCATGGAGATTCTGGCCATCGATCCGGTGCGCTATCTGGTTCTGCCTCGCGTGGTGGCGTGCGTGGTGATGCTGCCGGTGCTCACAGTCTTCGCCGACTTCCTGGCCATCCTGGGCGGCATGGTGGTCGCGAACGTCGCGCTCTCGGTGAGTACGGCGACTTTCACCGAGGGCCTCCGGCTCTTCTTCTACGTGGACGACGTCGTGAGCGGGCTTCTGAAGGCGACGGCGTTCGGGTTGATCATCGGATTCATGGGGTGCTTCAACGGGTTTCGGACGCACGGCGGCTCGCAGGGAGTCGGCCGCTCCACCATGCATGCCGTGGTCTCGAGCTGTATTCTGATTCTGATCACGAATTACTTCCTCGCCACCATCCTGTTCCGCATCATCTTCTACAAGGGAACCTAGCGCCGTTGATACACATCGCGTGCAGAAACGTCTGGAAACGCTTCGTCACCAACTCGGTCCTCCGGGGAGTGGACCTCATCGTCAACCCGGGCGAAACGCTGGTCATCATCGGCCAGAGCGGGTGCGGGAAGAGCGTTCTCTTGAAGCACCTGGTGGGGCTCGTCAATCCGGACGCAGGGCACGTCTACGTCGACGGGGAAGATATCACCCAGTTCCGCCGCAAAAAACTGTTCGAGATGCGCATGCGCTTTGGTATGGTTTTCCAGGGCGCGGCCCTGTTCGATTCCCTGACCGTCGGAGAAAACGTCGGGTTTGCGCTTCGAGAGCACACCGACAAGACCGACCAGGAGATCGCGGAGATCTGTGAGCGGAAGTTGCGCATGGTGGGCCTGGACGGCGTCCAGGACAAGGCCCCGTCGGAGCTCAGCGGGGGAATGAAGAAACGGGTGGGGTTCGCGCGGGCGATTGCGCTCGATCCCGAATGCGTGCTTTACGATGAACCCACGACGGGGCTCGACCCCATCATGGCCGACGTGATAAACCACTTGATGATCAAGCTGAAGAAGGAACTCGAACTGACCAGCGTGGTGGTGACGCACGACCTCGCGAGCGCGTACCGCGTCGGCGACCGCATCGCGATGTTGCACGAGGGCAAGATCATCTTCACCGGCACGCCCGACGAGGTGCGGCAGACGGACAACGAGGTCGTGCAGCAGTTCATCAAGGGGAGTTCGGAGGGGCCGATAGAGGCAGGATTCGAGTGAGGGCTTTTTCTTCATGACGCGTAGAGGACTGGAAATCAGAGTCGGATTGGTGGTCGTCATCGCCAGCGTGATCCTGGTCCTGGGTGTGATGTGGTTTCAGAAGTTCAAACTGGTCGAAAAACACTATCAATTCTACGTGCGCTTCGACGAGGTCGGGGGGCTGCAGGTGGACGACCTCATCTACCTGAACGGGGTAGAGAGTGGACGAGTGGACGCGGTGAGGCTCGGGGACGGGAAAGTGGTGGTGGAGATGGGTGTGCGGGACGGGCTCACAGTGCCGGTGGACTCGCACGTGGCGTTGAAGAGTGTGGGAATCATGGGCGAGCGGTTCGTGGCAATCACGCGAGGATCGTCCCTTGAGGTTATCGCTCCCGGAGACACGATCGACGGAGATTTCCTGATGGGGTTGAGCGAAGTGATGGCGGAGGCAGGTTCGATCCTCTCCGAGCTGCGCGAGACTTCCACCACGTTGCGGGAGATCCTGGACGGTTTCACGCAGGACGGCAAGCTGCAGTCCGGGGTGGACAACCTCGCCAAGGCGAGCGGGGACCTTCGGCGGATCGTTGCCGAGAACAGCCCCAAGGTAGCGAGAACGATCGCGGGTATGGAACGTGTGTCCGCGCGCCTGGATAGCCTGGTCGGCACGCACTACGCATCGATGGATTCTTCTCTGGCGGGGTTCGGGCGCACGGGGCGGAAAATGGACCTCGTGGCGGAAGATCTCGGGCGTGCGTCGGCGGATTTGCGGGAGATCACGGAGCGCCTGAAAGAGGGGCAAGGATCTCTGGGCAAACTGCTCGCGGACGATCAATTCATCGACCACTTGAACGCGACCATCACCGAGCTGGACTCGTTGATCACGGACATCAAGCTCAGACCGGGTCGCTACGTCCGATTCGAGTTGTTCTGACATGAATTGCCGGATCTGACATGGATTGCTGGATCTGACATGGATGACCGAATGGAATGTCGCACATCGTCGCTATGATCATGGCCGCGGGACGCGGCGACCGGTTCGGAGCGGGAGTGCTGAAGCAATTCGCGCTCGTGCACGCACGCCCCGCCGTTGCGTGGTCGATCGAACGGTTCGCCGCGTGCCCCGACGTGAAATCGATCGTCGTGGTGACACCGCCCGGCGATGAAGGGGTGTGGCAAGCGGCGCTTGCGGAGCCGAGCGGCATCCACGTCGATCAGACCGTGGCCGGCGGGGAGACGCGGCAGGACTCAGTGTGGTTGGGGCTGCAGGCCCTGCCGGACGAAACCACACACGTCCTGGTCCACGATGCCGCCCGGCCGTGCGTGTCGGACTCATTGATTGCGAGTGTCCTCGAGGCGCTGCGGAATCACGACGCTGTGGTTCCCACCGTACCGGTGGTGGACACGCTCGTGCGCGAGGTGGACGGTGCGGTCGACGCGATTCTCGATCGGGCGCGCCTCGCCGGAGTGCAGACGCCGCAGGCTTTCGCCAGGGGACTCTTGCTTCACGCGCATCAACGTGCCCGCGCGAATGGCTACCGTTCGAGCGACGACGGCTCTCTGGTGCTGGCGATGGGGGAGACGGTTTTGACCGTTCCGGGCGAGAGCACCAACATCAAGATCACCTATCGCGAGGACCTGGTGATTGCCGAGGCCATTCTGGCGCGGAGGGCGTGACGGGGGAAGGTGTGAACGGATACAGGATCGGAAACGGCATCGATGTCCACACGCTTGCGGCGGGCCGGAAGCTCATGCTCGGATGCGTGCACTTCGAAGACTCGCCCTTGGGGCTCGTCGGCCATTCCGACGCCGACGTCGTGGTGCACGCGGTGTGCGACGCGCTCCTGGGCGCGGTGGGAATGGGAGACATCGGCGAGCATTTCCCCGACACCGATCCGGCCTACAAGGACTTCCCGGGCGAGCGCTTCCTGCGGCGAGTGGCGGAGATGGTGCGGGGGGCCGGCTACGAGATCGAGAACGTCGACTGCGTGGTAATGTCGGACGCGGTTCGCTTAGGTCTGCGCAAGAAGGCAATGGCGGCGGCGATGGCCGCCCACCTCTCCATCGACACGGCGAAGGTCAGTGTCAAGGCGACCACATTCGAGAAACGCGGAGCCGTCGGGCGCGGCGAGGTGATCGCCTGCGAAGCGGTGGCGCTCGTCCGGAGCGTCTAGCCGCCTACCGGTAGAGCGCCTTTATTCCTCCCCATGTGGTCCGCGCCACGGGAACCCCCGGCAGATCCGGACAGGACGGGATTGGGAGGCCCAACGCCGCGCAGATGCGGGCGGTTCCCGACGTGGCGTATATCAATTGGTAATCCGGCCATCTCACCGCGCGCACGTATCCGGAGACTGGATGGACCCCGAAGCACAACATGATGTCGTAGACGTAGCAATCGTCACACATCCAAATGAACTCGACCTCCATCATCACGGCCGGGCCGTATGCGTTCAATAAAGTCGGAAAAGCCATCGCAACGCCTTCCCAGGTGCTCCCGATCGTCAACGCGTCTTCGATGGGGCGGTCGGCGACCCACATGATCTGAGGGGGATAGTCGATCTTGAATTCGATCGCCATGAGATACGCGTTGAAGTTTTCGGCGACGACCCAGAATCTGTCCTCGACGGTGCCGATTGCCCCGCTGGGGCAGTCCGCCAGCGTCTCCAACAGCTCGTCATCGAAGTACACTTGCAGATACGGCGTCTGGGCGGTTACGATGGAAGCTGCCGCCGAGAGGGCGACAATACACAGCGCATAAAACCGCAGGTGTTTCATGGGCGCCTCCCTGGGCTGGTCATGAGCCACTACGAGCATAGCACGATTGTGCAAGGACGGCCGGGGCCGATCTCCCTCGGCGCCGCGCGCTGATCGATCGTCTTGGTGACCGCTGAAAAACGCGATGGATGTCAACGTGTACAACA
>JBGSIK010000423.1:0-1533 GCA_041742575.1 Candidatus Krumholzibacteriia bacterium | reverse complement strand
CGCCAGCGAGAATTGTGACTTGAGGTGGCGTGGGTCGGCTTTCAGGCCGCGCTCGAATGCCCGCACGGCTTTGGCGTAGCTTTCGACGTGGAAATAACCGCTCCCGAGGGCGTACTGGTAATCCGCGTTGTCGGGGTGGAGCGCCACGGCGCGTTCGAGGGCGCGGATCGCTTTCTCGTGCGCCTCGATTTTCTGGTAGGCCACGCCCTGATTGTACCACGCCTCCGCGAAACCCGGATCGAGATCGACCGCCTCCTTGAAGAGTCCGATCGCATCCAGATAAGAACCCCGGCCAACCAGCTCGATGGCGTCGTTGTACGGCACTCTCGCCTGCTCACGCCGCGCCAGATCCCCCAGGTCCTCGGGCGTGAGCTGGACGCGCAGGCGATCACCCGGACGGATTCCCTCCGAGTCCAGTTGGTTGAACTCGCGAATCTCGTCCGCGCGCCCGGGTTCGCCGTAGTAAACGTCGGCGATCTGCTCGAGCGTCTCCCCATCGGCCACCACGTGGGTGATGACCCTGTCGCCCTCGACCGGCTTGCGCGTCTTCTCCGCGCAGGAAACGCCCAGGAGCACGAGGGCCGCGATCACGATCGTTCGCGCCGCCTTTCGCGCATCGCAGAATGTGACCATACGCGCCCGTCCCAACCGGCCGTCCTCCCGCGGGATCAACTTCAGCGGCACTCCCCCCGCCCGGGGCAGGACGCCGGCCTCATTTGCCGACGCGATTCCAAGCCCGCCGCACGGCGTCGAACACATCTCCGATCGGCAGGTGGTGTTTTTCGGCAAGCATCCTGCACGATTCGAACTCGGGGCTCATCCGCTCCCCGCCATCGGGAAGCACCGCCACCTTGACCTTGGCCTCCCCGAGCTCGGTCTGCACCGAATCGACACGCCGGGGGAGCTCGATGCGGCCCTCCCGACTCACGCGAACACCGAGCGTGGTGGTGTGCGAGAGCAAATACCTGGCTATGCGCTGCTCGTCCTTCGGCTCCGCCACCACGGTGACTTCCACGCCCGGCCGGTTCTTCTTCATCATGACCGCGTGGTAGTACACCTCGAGCGCGCCCTCGGCAAACAGGCGTTCCATCACGTAACCGTACGCCTCCGGATTCATGTCGTCGATGGTGGTGCGCACGATCGACACCTGCGCCGGAGCGGCCTCGATACTTCCCAGCGCCACGCGCAGGATGTTGGCCCGTCCCGAGTGTTCACGCGTGCCCGCGCCGTACCCGAATTCCTCCGGAACGAACCGCTCGTCGTCCGGCATGGGTCTGAAGACGGTGGCGATGATCGCAGCCGCGGTCGGCGTCAGGAGTTCCTCGCCCCGGTCGGACAACGTCACCGGATGCCCCCTCAGCAGCTCGAACGTGGCCGGCGCCGGCACCGGTATCTCACCGTGCAGGCTCTGCGCCGTCCCCGAACCCAGCACCAGTCTCGTGTACCGGAACGTGTCCACCGCAAGCAGCTCGGCGGCCGCGAAGAACCCGACCACGTCCACGATCGCATCCAGCGCGCCGACTTCGTGAAAGT
>JBGSIK010000422.1:0-2352 GCA_041742575.1 Candidatus Krumholzibacteriia bacterium | reverse complement strand
TCGCGCGAGACGCGGGCGCCGAAGACTGCGGAGCCGCCGCCGACGGTCGGGCGGCGGATGGCTTGCCCTCCGCCAGGCTCCTCTGCGCGTTCAAAAGGTCGACGCGGAGATCGTCCGCGTGCTGATATCGAGCATCCCGGTCCTTCGCCATGGCTTTGACAACGATCCGTTCGAGCTCCATCGGCACCCCGCTCCGCAGCGCCGTCAGGGGCTCTGGATCCTCGTTCATGATCGAATAGAGAATGGCCGAGTCGTGGCTGCCCCGAAACGGCGGCCGGCCCGCGATCATCTGGTAGAGCACCACGGCGAGCGACCAGATGTCGCTACGGTGATCGACCTCCTCACCCCGCGCTTGTTCGGGCGACATGTAATGGACCGTTCCCAGCGTCGATCCGTCCCGCGTGAGCTTGGGACGGCCGGCGAGCTTGGCGAGCCCGAAGTCCATCAATATGGGACGGTCCTTCCGGGAGATCATGATGTTGGCCGGCTTGATGTCCCGATGGATCACGTTCTTCGCGTGCGCTTCGGCGAGCGCTTCGCACACGCCGATGGCATATCGGAGGGAGTCATCGAGCGGGAGCGGGCCTTTTTCGATCCGGGACTCGAGGCTCTCGCCTTCGATGTAGGCCATGGCGATGAACGTCTGGTCGCCAACGGTATCGACTTCGTAGACGGTGCAGATGTTGGGATGATCGAGGGCGGCGGCCGCCCTCGCTTCGAGAGAGAAGCGTTCTCGCTGCGCGCCGGTTCCCACGAGATCCGAGCGAAGGAACTTGAGGGCGACGATGCGCCCGAGCTTGGTGTCTTCCGCCTTGTAGACGACACCCATCCCCCCGGAGCCGATCTCCTCGAGGATCCTGTAGTGGGAGACGTTTTTGCCGATCATGGCACGAGCTTAGTCGCCGCCGCCCCGAATCGGCAACAGGTGTTTTTGCGGCGGAGCGAGGCCGAGGGCCGGGAGCTCTACCACCTCGAGCTCGCGGAGTGACGAAAGACGCCCGCTCCCCCGCTCTGAAACGGCTGTGATTTTAGCTTGACGCCCACTACCAAAAGGCATATTGTTCATATGCACAAAACGTGAATTCGATGGCCAGACCCAGAAAGAGCAGATTTTGCCACGCCTTCGACGGCGACCGCGTCTACAAACCGCGGAGCATCCCGATGCACGATTTGGGCACGATCCGCCTGGAGCTGAGTGAACTGGAAGCCATGCGATTGTGTGACGTGGAGAGGTTGGACCAGGAGGAAGCCGGCGTACGCATGGGCGTTTCCCGCGGCACCGTTTTCAGGTTGCTGGAAAGCGGTCGGGCCAAGGTGGTCGAGGCGATCGTCCGGTCGAAGGCGTTGCTGATCGAGAAAGGAGAACACGATGAGACTGTGCATCCCCGCTGCAGACGACAAAGGCCTGGAGGCAAAAACGTTTGCGCATTTCGGAAGCGCACCTTTCTACGCGATCGCGGACACGGACACAGATCAGGTCGAGATGATTGAAAACAAGCACCACGAACACGGGCACGGGGGTTGCGGGCAGGTCGGTCGCCTGCGCTCGCATGGGATCGACGCCCTGGTCTGCCGCGACCTCGGGAGACGCGCCTACGCGATGCTCCATGAATTGGGGATCGACGTGTATACCTCGGACCGGCAGACCGTCCGCGACGTGGTCACAGAGTGGCGCGCGGGCAAACTCGAACGCCCCTCGCTGGACCAGCTCTGCGCGGGCCACGGTCAAGGACACGAGCACCGGGAACGGCACCGCCAGCAGGAGTGAGTCTCGCGACGCTTGCGTGCTTCGCGTTGAGGATCGCTCCTCCGAGAGCGCAGGGGACGCGGCCGTTTCAGGGGTACGTCCAGATGTCGCCGTCGGAGTCTCCCATGCATACGTGCCACGCCCCCGGGTCGGAGACCCAGCCGTCGGGGATAACGCCACGCCATCCCCCCATCACCCACCAGTGACGCGCGCCGCGGGGAAAGAACCCGATCGTTCGCAGCAGCTTGATCGCCCAGGGCTGTGTCGTGAGTATCGAGAGGACCGCCATCTTCGCTTCCGCAGCTTCCACGATGACCGGGGCGAGAAGGCACTTGAGCGTGCGTGCGTCGCCGTGCTCGACCAGGAAGTCGACGACCACCGCGCGCTTTTCGGGATCCGACGCCGGGGCTTTTCGCCAGATGAGGTATCCCGCGATGTTTCCGTTCTTCTCGGCGACGAGCCCGCGATAATCCAGGTTCGGGTGATCGATATATTTCCAGTTGAGCCAGGCGGCATCACAGATGCGGGCGAGGCCGTACCCCTTCAGCAGCTCGAGCCAGGCTCCGTCCATGCCGGGATCGAACCTGTCCACGGGCTTTGCCCGC
>JBGSIK010000421.1:0-8528 GCA_041742575.1 Candidatus Krumholzibacteriia bacterium | reverse complement strand
CGAGCAGACGCAGACCGGCACACGGTTCGCGCGGGAGTTTTCCGACCGGGTCCGCGTGGTTGCCTGTCTCGACCAGCTCCCCAACATGATCTATTCGGACGACCCCGCCAAGACGATCTCGTATCCGCAATGGAAACACATGCGCGATCGCTTGGGCGCGACTGCCGAGGACGTGCTGGTCGTCACGTGGGGGGGACAAGCGGACGCGGATATGGGCGCCAGTGAAATTGCGATCCGCGGGCGCGAAGCGACCGTGGGCGTGCCCAACGAAACGCGGCAGGCGCTGGCGAACGGCACTAACGGCTTCGAGCGAATTCTGCCCGGCCCGCAACGAATGTACCCGGACACCGATCTGCCGCCAATGCCGCTCTCCTCGGCGCGGATCGAACAGATCAGATCCACGCTGCCCGAACCGGTGTGGGACCGGCAAGCGCGACTGGAAAGGCTCGGGCTCCCGTCGGACGTGACAAGCAAGCTCGTGATCTCGCCGCGGGCGCCGTTGTTCGATCGGCTAGTGCGCGAAATGAACGTTCGGCCGATGCTGGCGGGGGAGGTGCTCACGCGCCACGCCACAGCGCTTTGCAGGAGGGGATTCGACTTCGGGGCGCTCAGCGACGAAGAGATCGCTGAGGTTCTGCGACTAAACCAGCAGGCGGAGCTGGCCAGGGAAGGAATCGTGCCTGTGCTTCAGGCGCTCTCCCGGTCGGGGCGGATGGGGGAGAGCGACGGCGCGGTCGAGCGAGTTCGAGCAGCGATGCAGGAACTCGGTTTCAGCGCCGCTTCGGGGGATGAGCTCAAGACGGCGGTGGCGAGGGTGATGAGAGAATTCGATCCGTCCGCGATGCGCAATCTGGACAAGAAGCACGATTACCTCATGGGTGTTCTCATGAAGCAGCTGCGAGGACGGGTGGAGGGTCGAAGGATCGCGGAACACCTCGACGCCGCGCTCGGCGCGGCGGCAGGCGTGTGATAGCCGGCAGGTGGGCTAGCTATGGCTGACGAGAAATACAAAGGATATCGGGATCCTGCGCTGGCCGTGCTCAAGGAGCACGGTGTCTCCGTCTGGAGCGACGTCGAGGTAGAAACGAAACTGGGGCGATATGCCGGGCTCGTTCTGCCTCGGTCGGAGACCGCGGACGAGAACCACATCGTTCTCAAGCTCGCCAACGGGTACAACATCGGGCTTGCGGCCGATACGGTCGTCCGGATGACCGAGCGCGGCCGGCGCGAAGCGCAGTACCGAATCCCGGAGAAGCAGTTCCCGTACGATCCCGCCAAGCCGAACGTGAAGCTCTTCGGAACCGGAGGGACGATCGCCAGCAGGCTCGACTACCGGACGGGCGCCGTGATACCGGCGTTCTCACCCGGGGAACTGTACGGCTCGGTTCCGGAGCTGGCCGATGTTTGCAATCTGGAAACGGAGAAGCTCTTCGGTGTGTTCAGCGAGAACATGGGCCCGGTGCAGTACATTGCGACGGCGAAGAAGATCGGCGAGGAGATCGCCAAAGGCACCGCCGGGATCGTCATCGGTCACGGCACGGACACCATGCACCACACCGCAGCCATACTGAGCTTCATGGTGCAGGACTCGCCCGTGCCCATCGTCATGGTGGGTTCCCAGCGCTCCTCCGACCGCCCGTCTTCCGATGCCGCTCTCAATCTGATTCACGCCGTCTACGCAGCCGGGCGCGGCGATATTGCCGAGGTCATGGTGTGCATGTTCGGCCCCACGTCGGACCAGTACGCCCTGCTCCACCGCGGAACGCGCGTGCGCAAGATGCACTCCAGCTACCGGTCGACGTTTCGCACCATCGGGGACATCCCGATTGCGATGGTGGGCAAGAACGGTATCGAGCACCTGCGCGACGACTACAAGCGCCGCCGCAGCGACCGGAACGTAAAGATCAACACCGCCTTCGAGGAGAAGGTGGCAATCCTGTACTACTATCCCAACATGCTGCCGGACATGGTTGAATCTCTCATCGACAACAACTACCGCGGCATCATCATAGCGGGCACCGGTCTCGGGCATGTCAATCGGCCCCTGTACCCGGCGCTGGAACGGGCCAACCGCGCCGGCGTGCACATGTACATGACGGTGCAGACCGTGTGGGGTTACGTGCAGATGTACGTGTACGAGACCGGCCGGGAGATCATGAATCTCGGCGTGATCCCCGCGGCCAACATGCTCCCGGAGGTCGCGTACGTGAAGCTGTGCTGGGCGTTGGGGCAGTCAAACGACCGCGAAGAGGTCAAACGCATCATGCTCACGCCCGTGAACGGCGAGATCACCGAGCGCGAACCGTACGACGGCTACCTGGTCCAGCAGGGCGCGATACCGGAAGTCCGCGAATTTCTCCGCAAAGTGCGCCGTTGACACCGTGTCCGGGACGGTGTATACTGGTGTCGTCGTAACTACCTCCGGGGTGCACTCCGAGTAACTGCTACTGCAAGCCAATCTCGATCATTGTGTACTTCGCGTCGCCGTGCGCGCGTCTAGCCGTAGTGTCAGACTGGAGGCCGGATCATGTGGTTCCATCGAATGCTGCCGCTCAGCGTCTTGTTGTTGGTCGCGTTTGCCCCGCCTTTCTCCGCCCAAATCAGCTGGGACATCGAAACCATAGACAGCGACGGTAAAGCGGGGGTTCGAGCCGCGATGGCGCTCGACAGCCGGGGAGTGCCGCATGTCATATATATCGAGGCGTCGTCCAGGGAGCTTCGCTACGCCACCAAAACGGGATCCACGTGGACGAAGACATCGGTGGACGGGTGGCATACGAGTCCGGGATGCGGCAACACGGTTGTCATCATGCCCGGAGACATACCGGCATTCGCGCGGGGGGGCGGTTTCCACGTTTGGTCGTCCAGCGGATGGTCGAGCGAGCCCATGGCCGAGTTCTACTCCCCCTGGTCCAGCACCGTGGCCCTCGACGCCGCCGGTAACGCGTTCGGGATTACACAATGGTCCTATGGCAGCGGCTTGTACCGGGGATACGTTCACTACGGCGAACGTCATGACGGCCAGTGGTCGGATTCGTATCTTACGGACGCCCTATTCCTGCCCACGGACCCGGACGGCTCGATCGTGATGGATCCGGATGGAGATCCGCACATCAGCCTGACCACGAGCTATGGAGAAAGCCTGCAGTACTGGCACCGGGAGAACGGCGTTTGGTCGTCCAAGGTCCTGATCCCTGGGACGTGGAGTTCGGTCGCGCTGGACGAGCAGGGTTTTCCGCGCATCAGCTTCTACGACACCATCAACAAAGATCTGGTCCTCGCCCAGTTATCGGGCGGCACATGGTCTCTGGTGCGGATCGACGAGGCCGGTGACGTCGGGCTGCACACATCGCAGGAGCTTCGCAACAGTATCTCGTATATCAGCTACTACGATCAGAGTCGGGGCGATCTAAAATTCGCCGTCTGCACCTCGGAGGGCTTCTCCGTGACCGCCGTCGACACGGCGGGAGACGTCGGTGCCTGGACATCGCTGGCGTTGGATCCGGAGGGTAGGCCGCATATCGTTTACCACGATGCCACGAACGGCGACCTCAAATACGCCGTCGGGAGCCCTGGCGTGCCCACGAAAAATGCGAACCTGGGGCGTCTGAAGCACATCTACCGAAAATAGCCGGACCCCGCGGGCCTGTATCGGAATCACCGTAACAAAAGCATCTTCCGCGTGGCGGTGTCGGGGCCGGCCTGCAGGCGGTAGAAGTAGATCCCAGAGGCAGTCGGCTGCCCGCTACGGGTGGTGCCGTCCCATTCGACCGAGTGGACGCCGGCGGGATAGCTCCGGTCGGCGAGAATCGCCACCAGCCTTCCGCTCACGTCGTAAACGCGGAGCTGCACCGTACGTCGTTCGGGAAGCGAGAAGCGCATCGTCGTGTGCGGGTTGAACGGGTTGGGGTAGTTCTGCTCGAGACCGAATACGGGCGCGGGCGGTTTCTCTGCCACGCCGGTCGGGGGCGTGTAAGGCTCACCGAAGAGTTCGCCGAGTATGAACTCGACGTTGGCGCGAAGCTGATCGTGATTCCACCGGTACGGACGCCCGCTCAAGAATACAAACTGAGCGCCGTGGGCGCGGTGGGTCCCGCCCGAGGCCGGTTTACGCCACACACCCACACCTCTGTGGGTCGAGAAGGTCAGGGTCTCCTTGAATAGAAGTTTGCTCTCAGCAGTCGCCAATGCGGTATCGAACACCGCACAGGTGTTCTGAGTCCCGATCTTCTCCATGTCAACGAGACCTGGGTACGCGGCCACGCAATCGTTGAGCGTGCTCGCGCTGCTCTCTCTCCAGGTGATCCCGAGGTACTGGCTCATCGGTACCGTGAGGAAACTCTGACCATACCGTGCCATGAGGAGCACGTTTCCGCCGGCGTTCAGGTAGGACAGGATCGAGGTGTCATACCAGCATGGCAGATCGCCGTTGTAGTGATTGCCCACCCACACCACGGCTGAGAACTGCGCGAGGCTGTCGGAGGGGACGCTGCCGTGCCCCATCGGAGCGGGGAGGTTGTCCGGGTACCCCAGGTCGGTTTCCTCGAAGCAGTCCCAGAAGCTGATGTCATAGCTGCCCCAGAAAATGCTGTCTTCGTAGGCGGTCCAGATCTCGGAGCCGTAGGTGTTGAAGTCCACTCCGTTCACGACCAGGATCCCGCGGTCGAAGGTCGGGTTGGCGATGAGTTCCTCGACCGTGCGCAGGATCCATTCATCCGGATCGAGCGATACACTCGTCGGCGGATCGGCCACAGAAAACGTGAAGCTCTGTGTCGCGAGGCTGTCCCATGCGACGAAGGTGGTGGTGTCATCGGAGGCCGTCGTAATGCATACGTCGATCGGCATTTTGAAAAGGTAGTGGCTCTGGAGCTGGTTGACGGTGACGTTCACGTCGTAGAAGCCACCGTTCGGGGTCACGGTCCAGTTGTACGAGTAGCTAGGGTAGTACTCCTCGTATATCCACTCGTGAAAGAAAAAATCGAGGTCGATGCCGGATACTTCCTCGCACAGATCACGGAACTGTTCGGTGGTTACCGTGCCGTACTGGTAGCGGGAATCGGCGTAATAAGTCTGCAGAATCTCGAAGAAAGTCGAGTCGCCGACCACATGGCGAAGCATGTGGAGCACCCACGACCCCTTGTTGTACGAAAGCCCGGTGTGGAAGATGCGGTTCCAGTCGGTGGTTTCGGGGACGTAGATGGTTCCCGAGCCGAAGTATTTGGCGGCCATCATATCCTGATGGTAATACGACTCGCCGTACGTGAACTCCGACCACAGGGCTTCACTGTAGGTGGCGAACCCCTCGTTCATCCAGATGTGATGGAAATCATTGCACGTGACCATGTCGCCCCACCACATGTGGGAGAGCTCGTGGGCGATCAGGTATTCGCTCCACGCCCCGAGGCTCGTTATGGTTTGGTGCTCCATGCCGCCGCCCCACAAGAACTCGGCGTGCCCGTATTTCTCTTCGAGGAACGGGTACTGGCCGAAGAGGGTCGAGAACAGCGTGATCATGGGCACGGTCTTGGCGTAGGTCGCCTGCACGTCATCGTAGTGATCGGGGAAAACGTAGTATCGCACCTCCATCGAGTCGTCCGAGGCGTAGTGGTACCAGTGGGAAAAAACTGTGTACGGGTAGATGGCCACTGATACCAGATAGGTCGCTATGGGGTAACCCTCGTGCCACCGGTAGGTGTCCCACCCGGAGTTGGAGGTGACGCCGCGGAACGCGCCGTTGGAGGCCACGATCAGCCCCGACGGAACCCTGATGTGGATATCGACGGAGTCGGCCTTGTCCGAGGGAACGTCCTTGCACGGCCACCAGCTCCGCGCCCCGAACGGCTCGCTGAGGCTCCAGATCATGAGCTGTCCGTTGTAGGAATCGAATCCGAACGCCCCGTACGACGGATCGGGGCCGCCGAGGTAGTAAATGGTGAAGGTGAACGACTCACCCGTTACGTGCGTCCGGCCCAAGTTCACCGTGAGGATATCGCTCGCATGCGTGAACGGGAGGTTAATGGCGTCTTGTCGTATGACCTCGCTCACCACCAGCGTGCCGGCCATATCGAGATCGATTTCGTAGATGGTATTCAATGCCTTCGCCGTCACAGTCACGGCGCCGCCCACCGTCCCCGCGTACGGATCGATCGTGATATCTATCTTGTAATATTTTACGTCGTAATCCACTTGACTCGCTATCTGCACTGGAAGGGCTGCTTGAAGCTTGGCGAATCGCTCGGCCTTGGCGTTGGCCAATTCCCTGTGCATCTGTCGCCGGTCCGGCTGTGGCTGCGCCTGCGCGCCGGCGACCAAACTCATCGAGAACAGAACAGCCAAGACTGCTGGCAACGCCTTCTGCGCGTATCGCCTTGGGAATGACATGGCGCCTCCTCGGTTTTCGGGGCCCGGCATCGGGTGTGTCACATGCGATTTTGTTAATTATATCACGAATTGTGTGGCGGCCTCGGGCGATGATAGTAACGTGTTGCAGGGTCTGTACTTATCCGTGCTGGCCGCGGGTAAGGGCGGGTGGCATCAGGCTGTTGATTTGAAAGGGAAAAGGACGTAAGATATCACCTCTGGATCGAAACGAGAACGGCGCATTGCCGGTGCTTGTAACTCGTTCAATTCCAAACGCGTATACGGCGATTTCTGCAGTGCGGCCCGAAGATTATGACGGGCCAAGGAGAGGAACGTGAACATTTCAAGGCGCATCCGAATCATCTTACCGTTGACAATCTTGAGCTTGGGGTTGGCCGTCATGATTGGAGCAAAGGACCGCGGGCAGGCGTCTGCGAAAACACCGGCGTGGATCAAGGACGCGAACGCCGCATTGGAGAAGGAACTGACAGGCACGTACGGCGAAGCCGTGGGGGAAAGGGCGCGGAAAGGCCTCGCCCAGGTCGCGAGCTTGTGGAGGGAGGAGGATGGTGACCGTGACGCGTACGCCGCCTTCGTCCGCACCCACTTTGCCGGAGATCAAAAAACGCTGGACGAGATGTTCGCCCGTTACGAGCGGCTCATGGAGGCGCTGAGCGGTCACATGAACGAGATCAGCCTCGAGTTTCGCCGGCAGTCGGACTTGGAGGTGGGGCCCCTCAACGCGTTCGACGAGATATTCGCGGCCTACGAGCCTTCGGCGCACGTGACGGACGATTTCTTCCAGAACAAACTGGCGTTCGTGGTGCTGCTCAACTTTCCCGTCACCACACTGGAGGAGCGCCTCAACGCGGGGCAGAAATGGTCGCGCCGTCAATGGGCCGAGGCGCGGTTGGCGCAGGGTTTCAGCAAGCGCATCCCCGCCGAGGTGAACCAGGCCGTGGCCGCGGCGAACGCAAAGGCGGACCAGTACATTGCCGAATACAATATCTGGATGCACCACTTGCTCAACGACAAGGGCGAACGGCTTTTCACGCCGGGCAAACGGTTGCTCTCGCATTGGAATCTGCGCGACGAACTCAAAGCTCAGTATGCCGACGCCGACAGAGGGCTCGAACGCCAGCGCATGATCCAGAGAGTGATGGAGCATATCGTCACGCAATCGATTCCCGGGGTCGTGATCGATAATCCGCACGTGGACTGGAAACCGTACACGAACGAGGTGGCCCCGGCCGCGGTGGCGGATAGCGACATTCCTAAGCCGAAGGACGCGAAGATCACCGGCGAGCGCGAGCCCGACACGCGATATGCCGTGCTGCTCGACACCTTCAAGGCCGCTCGTATGGTAGACCCGTATTCTCCTTCGGCGCCCACTCACATCGCGCGCCGTTTCGACGAGAATCGCGAAATACCGGAGGACCGAGTGGAAGCGATGTTCGTGCAAATGCTCACTTCGCCGGAACTGGCGGCGACCGCGCGACTGATCGAGAAGCGTCTGGGGCGAAAGCTCGAACCCTTCGACATCTGGTACAACGGATTCCGTCCCAAGGGCCGATACACGGAGGCCGAGCTGGACGAAATATGCAGGAAACACTACCCAACGGCGCAAGCGTTCGAAAAGGATATGCCCCGCCTGCTCGAGGCCCTTGGTTTTTCGGGAGAACGCGCGCTTTACCTGGCCTCATGTATCTCGGTCGATCCGGCCCGCGGATCGGGTCACGCCTGGGGCGCCGAGATGCGCACCGCCAAGTCGCACCTGCGCACGCGGGTGGGCAAGGATGGAATGGACTACAAGGGCTTCAACATCGCCGTGCACGAGATGGGACACAACGTCGAGCAGGTGCTGTCGCTCAACGAAATAGACCACTGGCTGTTGCGCGGCGTCCCCAACACCGCGTTCACGGAAGCGATGGCGTTCGTGTTCCAGGCGCGGGATCTGGATCTGCTGGGTCTCGAGTCGGGCGGGTCCGGGGTGGAAGCGGAAGCGTTCAAGGCGCTCGACGATTTCTGGGGCGCGTGCGAGATCGCCGCTGTGGCGCTGGTGGATATGGAGACGTGGCGGTGGATGTACGCTCATCCGGACGCCACACCGTCACAGCTGAATGAAGCGGTCGTCGGCATCTCGAAGAAAGTGTGGAACCAGTACTATG
>JBGSIK010000420.1:0-6328 GCA_041742575.1 Candidatus Krumholzibacteriia bacterium | reverse complement strand
TGCGATAGCGGAAGCCGGAACGCCCCCGGCCGCAAGCGCGTGTCGCCGAAGACTGCAACCGGCCGGTAGCAAACGAGTTCCGACACGCGGCCCGGCGCCTGCGGCTTTCCAGACCTTGGCATATTTATTGCGAAATCGCCGATGACATAACCAATTAACCGACGCGCACATAGCGATGATCACACCGGAACGATCAACTTATCGGATCCTCGTGGTGGACGACGAGCCGCACATCCGCCAGATCCTCAAGTTCACGCTTGAGAAGGCGGACTATCAGGTATTCACCGCCTGCGATGGCGAGGAAGCGCTGAAGAAAATGGACGAGGTCAAACCCAATCTCGTCCTCCTCGACGTCATGATGCCCAAGATGGATGGGTTCGAAGTCTGTCGCAAAATGCGAGAGGAGTTCGCCCTCAACCAGATCCCGGTGATCATGCTCACGGCGAAGGGGGACTTGACGGAGAAAGTCCACGGGCTGGAGGGCGGCGCAAACGATTACCTGGTCAAGCCGTATTCGAACGAGGAACTGCTCCTGCGGGTGCGCAATGTGCTCGAGTGGAACATCAAGCAGAAAGAAGCCAATCCGCTCACGGGGTTGCCCGGCAACACGGCGATAGAACGCGAGTTGATAAAAAGGATCAACCAGAAACTCCCGTTCGCGTTCCTCTACATCGACATCGACAACTTCAAAGGGTTCAACGACTACTACGGCTATCAGAAGGGGGACGAGATCATCGGTTTCCTGGCGGGGATCCTCGCGCGCACGATCGAGAAGCTGGGGAACAAGGACGATTTCATCGGCCACATCGGTGGGGACGATTTCGTCATGATCGCGTCGCCGTCCCGCGTGGAGTTCATGGCCAAATACATCATCGACGAGTTCGACAAGGGCACGTTGATGCTGCTCGATGAGGACGACGTCAAGCGCGGGTACCTGGAAGTTCGCGACCGTCAGGGCGAACTCAAACGGATACCCGTAATGTCGGTCACGATCGCATTGGTGATGAGCGCCGACAACAAGATCGAACATTTTGCGGAGATCAACGACATCGCCACCAGCTTGAAGGAATACGGAAAACGGATCAAGGGAAGTGTCGTGGTGAAAGAACGCCGGCAAGACGGGCCGGGGCGATTGACCACGGCGAAATCGGCGAAGTCGAATCAGTAACTAGGGAACAGCGTGAGCGTCGACACTACCGATAGCAAAACGCAGGTTCTGGAACAGCTCCTGACCGAAGCGCGCTCCGAGGCGGACGGCTTGCGCAAACGATTGAAGCGGTTCGAGAAGATCGTTCTGTCCACCCGTCTCATCATGGGGCATGAGCTGAAGAAGCCGACCACCGCGCTCAGCGGTTATCTCGAGCTGGTGAGCGAGGACCTCGAGGCCGCCAATGCGCTCCCCACGCTGGCCTACGTGCAGAAGGCGCTCGAACAGTGCCGGCTCCTGGACGAACTCAACAAGTTTTATCTCGAGCTTCTGAAGGTGGAACAGGAGGAAGAGTCTCTGGGAGTGAAGATGGTGGACATTGCAGCGTTGCTCGAGAGCGTGGTACGCGAGCTTCCGCCCGATCTGGACGCGCGTGCGCGCGTGAAGACCCGCGTGGCCGGTGAGCCGGGATCGATCGCTTTCAATCCCGACGCGCTCAAGCTCATTGTGCTCAATCTCATCGAGAACGCTCTGATCTACTCGCAAGCGAAAACGCCCGTCAGTATCGAGGTGGAGCGGATCGTGGAGCAACGCGGGATGGCAAACGGCGAGCTGATCAAGCTCCGCGTGACCGATCAAGGGGTGGGGATACCCGAGGAGTATCTCAAGAAGATCTTCAGCCCGTTCGTACGTCTGCGGGAGGACATCGCAGAAGGTTCCGGTCTCGGGCTCACTTTGGTCCGAAGCCTGGTCGAGCTGCACGGCGGTGAGGTATCCGTCCGCAGCGCGGTCGGGAAGGGGACCACCGTATGCGTCACCATACCGACCGGCGAGGGGAGCGACGAGGCGGCGACGATCGAATGACACAGGCTTTAACGAATAAACGCACCGGCGAATCCGAACCGCTCAAGTGGCAGGCGGACATCTTCAGCCTCCGCTTCGTCGAGTTGTTTGCTTTTTTCATTATATTGCTTTTGGCGCGCGTGCTGGTCGGGTTCACGTACCGGTCGGAACCGCTGCTGCTGGTGTTTCTATTCGCGGCCTTCCTGCAGTTCAACGCCGGATGGCTCTGGGACATGGTGGGTCGAATCGCGGGCTGGCCGCACACCCGCGTGATATCGGCGGTGCACTGGTACACCAGCTACGTGGATCTGGGTGTCGTGATCAGCTTGATCTACCTGACGGGCACGATCGAGAGTCCGTTCCTGCTCCTGCTTGCGGTCCCGCTGTTCTTCGCGTGCAACATCTTCCCGTGGAAGACGACGGTGAAGTGCTTCTTCACCGCGGCGATCGCGGTCGTGGCTTTGCTGGCTTTCCTGGAGATGCGGGGGACCATCCCGCACTTCAATTGTTACCCGTTTCACACCAATGCCTACTTGAGCCGCCACTACGTGTTCGGCGGGCTGCTCGTGATCGGAGGCGTTGTCGGCTTAGTGCTGTTCCTCTCCACCGCTTTCCAGAGCAGGTTCACCGTGTCCATGGAAAAGCTGCGGAGAAAGGATCGCGAGTCGGAGAACAAGATACACGAGCTCAGCCGGCTGTATGACATCAGCCTCGGGATCAACGCGGCCATATCACTCGAGACCCTGCTCAAGATCGTCGCCAAAGAAGCGACGCTGCTCCTCGACCTCCCGTGGGCCGGAATACAGTTGTTCGGCGGCAAGCGGGAGATCACGCAGGCGGTCGCGGTCGGCACTCGCGCGAACGGACTGACCAAGGCCGACAAGAAGATCGCCCGCGGCAGCCTTTCGGAATGGATGTGGGCCCACGGAACCCCGATCGCCGTGGAGGACGCGCAGACCGAGAGACGCGCGGACTGCTCCGAGTATCTGGAGCGTTATGGTATCCGCTCCATGATCGGATTTCCGCTCACGACGGGAAAGAACATCATGGGCGCGATCTACGTCGGAGACGTCGAACCCGGACGACTCGAAGACATCCACGTCCGTCTTTTGACGACGCTCAGCGCGCAGCTGTCCACCGCGATCGAGAAGAGCAAACTGTATGAGTCGCTGGAATGGAAAATCAGAACGCTCGAAAAGAACATCGAGATGCTGGAGAAAGCGAACGTCCTCAAGTCGGATTTCGTCACTCACGTCTCGCACGAGCTGCGGACACCGCTTACATCCATAAAGGCCTACGTCGAAACCCTTGCCGACAACATCGGAGATCCCAGTTTCACTCAGGCCCGGGAATTCCTCGACGTCGTCAGCAAGGAAACGAACCGGCTGATAAGGATCGTGAACGATATTCTGGACGTGTCCAGGATCGAGTTCGGTCAGAGGACCCTGCAGCGATCGGTGTTCGCGCTTTCGAGCGTGTTGGACGATGTCATTTCGATGCTTGCCCCTACGCTTCACGACAAGAGAATCACAGTCGAACGGCACGTGCCCGAAGAGCTGCCCAAAGTCGACGCCGATCCGGACCTGATGAAACAAGTCTTCATAAACCTGATCGGCAACGCCGTCAAATACTCGCCGGAGGACTCGCTGGTGACGGTGACGGCTTGGGAAGAGGCCGTCGATGTCGTGGTGGCAGTCGAGGACCATGGCGTCGGAATCCCACGGGAGGAACTCGGCAATATCTTTGACAAGTACTTCCGGGTGCGGTCGAGGCCGTCGTCGAAAATGGAAGGCGTCGGGCTCGGGCTGGCGATAGTCAAGAACATCGTCGAGCAACACGGCGGGACCATTAGCGTCGAAAGCGAGGAAGGCGTCGGCAGCAAGTTCATATTCACGATACCGCGCGAGCATTGCTTCAACGACCTCATCGGATACATCGCCGAGGTCGTGGACGCGAAGGAACAGCTGCACGAGATGCTCGAACTGGTCGTGAAGATGATAGCCGACCTGCTCTCGGTCAAGGTCGTGTCGCTGATGCTCCTGGATAAGACCAGATCGGAGCTGTTCATCAAGATGGCTTACGGTCTCGACGAGTGGATCGTCGGGAGCACACGCGTCAAGCTGGGCGAAGGGATCGCCGGCAAGGTGGCAGAAACGGGCGAACCGATTTTCATCGATAATATAGAGGAGAACGAAATCTACTCCTGCCCGAACAACCCGCAGTACGAGACCATGTCCCTGCTGAGCGTGCCCCTGGTTGTGAACGGCGTGGTCGTTGGTGTCATCAACGTCAACAACAAGACTTCCGGCGAGCCGTTCGGCCAGGACGATCTGACGTTGTTGATGTCGTTCAGCGAGAGGATCTCCCGGGCGTTGGAGCGGGTCAGGGCGGTCGAGGATTCACAGGCGTTTCTGGAAGATACGATTCTGGCGTTCCAACGCATGCTGGAGAATCAAAACCGGACCAAGGCCATAGAAGCCATAGTGGACCTCGCAGTGAAGGTGTCCCGCAGGCTCGGATTGTCGGAGAAGGAAGTCAGCGTGGTCCAGTACGTAGCGAGCGTGCACGACATCGGCATGACAGAAGTCAGCGATGAGATTCTGAACAAGGCGCTCCACCTAACGGACGAGGAAATACGCAAGATCCGGAAGCACCCGGAGCGTGGTGCGGAGATCATCCGCCCGCTCGAGTTCGTCGAGTCGGTCAGCAACATCATTCTATACCACCACGAGCGCATGGACGGCGGCGGATACCCGATGGGGTTGAGGGCGGACGAGATACCGATTGGTGCGCGGATTCTGGCCGTGATCGACGCGTATCAATCCATGACCACGGGCAAACCGTACAAACCGCGCAGAACGACGGACGAGGCGGCGTGGGAGCTCGTGGAGTGCGCCGACAGGCAATTCGATCCCGAGGTTGTCGAGGCGTTCCTCGGCGTCCTGGAAGAGGAGGGCAAGCTGTCGGCGGAGCATGTTCGGAATCTCTCCAAACGGCTGCGGGGAATCGTCCCCACGAGCGCGAGTTAGAACTCGCGAGTTAGAACTCGCGAGCGAGGCGGAAGAGGCAAGTCATGGTGCAGTTCATGCAAGCATCGCCGGATGGCGGCGCATCCACGACATACCTGTCGCTGGCGGCGGTCATGAGCGCGCTCGTGTTCCTGTCGATGTGGCGCGAGTTGAGCTCGGGCGACGGCCGTCAGTTTTTCCCGCGCATGTTCGCGGCCACAGCGTTCGTGGCCAGCCGGGCCGTCGTGGTGATCTTCACCGGCGCGTTGGTGGTGACGACGACCGAACCGCCTCTGCTCTACATAGTGCTGAACTTCCTCGCTCTCTACCTGGCCGCGGGAAGCGTGCTCGGGAGGTCCACCGACGACGCCATGATGACGGTGGCGGGGCCGGGGGGAGCCGGCGAATCGGACCAGCGCTCCGCCCTCGACCACAGCTACCGTTTCCAGGCCGCGGTCTACGCACTCCTGGGCGCACTGGCTTACGTCGTCATGCCCAAACCGGAAATGCTGGGTTTCTCGGTGTCCGGATTCGTCACCGCTGCCGTCGCCGGGGCGACGTTTCGTGTCATTGTCCACCTCTTCGCTTCGATCAGGTATGCGGCAAAACCGCTGCAAGGACTCCTGGTGGCCTTGATGTCTTTCCTGACCGCCTCCTGGCTGCTGGTGATCGGCGCGAGTATCAACGAGGGCGCGGACGCGGCCTTCATGATCCGGGCCTCCCGGGTCGCGGACATCCTCGCGCTGATGTGCGCGTTGCTGGCGATCCAGTCCAATTACCTTTTGATGGGTTTCTACCACAGGAACAGGGCGAATTCGAAAGAGGAAGAGGCGGAGAAGGCGAAAAAGGAGCTCGACCTGCTCAGTCGGGTCGCGTCGGACATCTATGAGGACAGCAGCTCGATGATACAGCGCCAGCAGGACCGTTCCCGGGACCTCATGCGGCGCGTCGAAAGCCTCGAAAAGATCCTGCAGATCGGCATCACCATCCAGAAAAGGGAGAATCTCAAGGACCTCCTGGAGATGATCGCGGGACTCGTTCGGGAAAATCTCGGTTTCAACACCGTGATCCTGAGGATTCTGAACGAGCGTACGCAGAGCTTCGAGACGAAGGCGTTCGTGGGCCTCAGCGAAGAGGCGCAGGACGCCGTCGTCAACTATCGCCTGCCCCGCTCCGAGTTCGAGAGGATGGTCGATCCCAGGTTCAGGATCAGCAAGAGCTACTTCGTGAAGCGGGCCAAGTTGCGGGAAGAAACGGAGCAAGCGACCGACGAAGGAACGGTGCTGCTGATCAACCAATGGGCGGACGTCGAACGTCTCATCGTCCCGCT
>JBGSIK010000419.1:0-2391 GCA_041742575.1 Candidatus Krumholzibacteriia bacterium | reverse complement strand
TCGAGCCGCCGGGGCCGTTCTCGCTGCTGGAGCCGACGCGTGTCTCATGGGCGCACGGACACCCGTGGGTGCGCACACAGACGCCCACGTTTCGCTGGGAGCGCGCGGTCGACCCCGACCCCGGTGACTCGGTGACCTACTCGCTCATGTGGTCCGCCGATTCGAGCTTCGAAGCGGCGACGGTGGTCACCGGCATCACCGACACCGTTTACACGGTGCCCGACAGTCTGGCGATGGCGGACGAGACCCTCTACTATCTCCGCCTGCGCGCGGTGGACATCATCGGATTCCAGCGCGCGACGGACCCGGTTACCTCGACCCTCGTCGTCGATCTCACGCCGGCGTCCGGCGTCGGCTCGGAACGGGCGTCGGGGTGGTCCATCTCGCAGGTGTGGCCGAATCCCTTCAACCCGTCCGCCCAGATCAACTACGTGGTTGACGGCGAGCGCGCCCACCACCGGCTCGAGATATTCGACGCCCAGGGCCGATTGGTGCGGACGCTGTTCTCCGGTCGCCGATCGGCCGGAGCCCATACGGAATCCTGGAACGGACAGGACGATGGCGGCCGGCGCGTGACGTCGGGGGTCTATTTCGTGCGGTTGACTCCGGCGGGCGGACGAGCCGTCTCGCGCAAGATCGTGTTCATCAAGTAACACCCGTCCGGTGGCGTATTGACCTGCCGCGATCCCTCATCTATAATGCGCACGATCCGTTCCGTTCGAACATACACGGTATCGTCGGGCACCACTGAGGAGGACGAAATGACGTTGGCACATCTAGAGCCGGAACATGTGTGGAAGCACTTCGACAAGATACGCTCGATTCCGCGCCCATCCGGGCACGAGGAAAAGATCCGCAAACACCTGCTGGCGTTCGCTTCCGAGCAAAAACTTCAAGCCAGCGCGGACGCAGCCGGCAACGTCGTGATCCGGGTGCCCGCCACGCGGGGTCACGAGAAAGCGCCGACCGTGGTTCTGCAGGGCCACATGGACATGGTCTGCGAGAAGAACAAGGACGTGCAGTTCGATTTCATGAAGGATCCCATCCAATTGGTGGTGGAGGGCGAGTGGCTCAAGGCGAAGGGAACCACATTGGGTTCGGACAATGGTGTGGGATTGGCGGCTGCGCTCGCGCTGGTGGACGACGGGGACGCGGTCCACGGCCCGCTCGAGATCCTCGCCACCGTGGATGAGGAGACCGGCCTCACCGGCGCTTCGAGCCTCGACGGGGCAATGCTCACGGGAAAGACGCTCATCAATCTGGACACGGAGGAAATCGGCGCGGTCTACATCGGCTGCGCCGGCGGGGGCGGGTCGACGATCACGCTTCCGGTCAAGACGAAGCCGGTGCCCGACGGCCGGGAAGTGATCCAGGTGAAGGTCACGGGGCTCCGCGGAGGCCATTCCGGTGTCGATATCCACGAGCAGCGCGGCAACGCCATCAAGGCGCTGGCCCGGATTCTCTGGAAGGCGTCCCGGAAGTACACTCTGACGCTGGTGGACTTCAACGGGGGCGGTGTCCACAACGCGATCCCGCGAGAGGCATCGGCGACCTGTGTCGTGGCGGCGTCGGCGCTGAACAGGGTGAAGAAGGCAATCGAAGAAGAGGCTCGCGTGATCAAGGCCGAATGGGCCGCGGTGGATCCCGGTTTCAAGTTGGAAATGATGCCTGCCAAGCCCCGCCCGGCCGAGATGCTGGCGAAGCGGTCACACGTGGCAGCGCTCCATCTCTTGCTCGCTTTACCGCACGGAGTGGAGCGGATGAGCAGTGACGTACCGGGGCTGGTGGAGACGTCCACCAACCTGGCGACGGTGGGGACGAAAGATCGTCAGATCACGATCGGTACCTCGACGCGGAGCTCGGTGGCGAGCGCTCTTCAGGCGCTTCGGGACCGCGTCCGCGCAGCTTCGGAGCTCGCGGGTGCCAAGGTCGAGGAGGGGAAAACGTATCCAGGCTGGAAACCGAACCTCGAATCGAAAGTGCTCGAGGTCACAAAGCAAACTCACGAACGCGTGTTCGGAAAAGCGCCCAAGCTCAAAGCCATACACGCGGGCCTCGAGTGCGGGATCATAGGCGAGAAGGTCCCGGGCATGGATATGGTTTCCATCGGCCCGCAGATCGAGTGGCCGCACTCGCCGGACGAACGCGTCAACATTCCGTCGGTCAAACAGTTCTATACGCTCTTGAAAGCGGTGTTGAAAGAAATGGCCTGATCTTCGGGCGAGTGAAACGGAACGCCGCCGGTCGCCGGGTCGCTACTTGAGCAGCGTCATCTTGCGGGTCTGCGTGAAGCCGGGCATAGACAGGCGGCAGAAGTAAACACCGGAGCCCACGCCGTTGCCGCGGTCGTCCCTTCCGTCCCAGCGCTGCGTGTGGCGGCCGGCTGGGAGG
>JBGSIK010000418.1:0-3351 GCA_041742575.1 Candidatus Krumholzibacteriia bacterium | reverse complement strand
GCGTCTCTTCACAATCATCGCGCCGCTCTTGATCAGCGCGGCCATCGGTTTCGCATGGGCGAGGCTCCGGCGCCCGTTCGACACCCGTTTCGTCACCCGGCTGGTCATGGACGTCGGCGTGCCTTTCCTCATCGTGTCGAGCCTTGCGACGACGGACGTGGATCGGGGCGCGCTCGCCCACGTGGGGCTTGCCGTGGTGTGCTTGCTCGCAGCGACCCTCCTCGCCGGACTCGTCCTGCTGCGGCTCCTGCGCTGGGACGTGCGCGCGTGTCTCCCCTCGATTCTCTTCCCCAACACCGCCAACATCGGGCTGCCGTTGTGTCTGTTTGCGTTCGGGCGGGAGGGCCTCTCGCTGGGGCTCGTGGTGTTCGTGACCGTCGCGATCACGCACTTCACCTTGGGCGTCGCCCTCGTGAGCGGCAGCGCCCATCCCGCACGTGTAGCAGCCAATCCCATCGTGTGGGCCACCGCGATCGGGCTGGTGATTCTGCTGGCGGGTTGGGGGCTTCCCGAATGGGTGGCGAACACCACCGACATCATGGCTGGGTTCGCGATTCCGCTCATGCTGCTCACCTTGGGCGTGTCGCTTGCGAACCTCAAGATCCACACGGCGGGAAAGAGCGCCGTCCTTGCTGCGGCGCGGTTGGGAATCGGGTTCGGGGTGGGTTTGCTGGCCGCGGGTGTATTCGGGCTCGAAGGAGTGGCGCGCGGTGTGGTGGTGTTGCAGGCGACGATGCCGGTGGCCGTGTTCAACTATCTATTAGCCGAACGCTACGGGAGAGAACCGGACGCAGTCGCGGGAGCGGTGGTCGGTTCCACCATCGTGTCGTTCGTGACACTGCCGCTGTTGCTATGGTACCTGCTTTCGGGGTAATGGTGCATTTGCATTTATAGACAAGCGTCATGAGATTGCGATATCATGAGCGACGCGGAGCAAAGGTGCTCTCACTACCAGTTCGAACGCCAACTCGGGGGAGGTAACGGCCATGATGCGATACGCGAAGACCGCCGTGCTTCTGACGGCGTTTTTTTTATTTTCGATCGTCGGTGGGTGTGGATGTGACGAGGACCCCGCGGGGCCGGAAGACGACGGCAACGGGAACGGCAACGGGGGGACCGCTTACGCAACCTCGCCGTTCCGGGTCATGCGGCACGGTGTCAACCTCAACGGCATCTGGGGGGCCAGTCTGGCGTTTGTCACAGTGGGTGACGACGGGAGAATGCTCTCTTCGGTGGTCGCCGTGAATCGACTGGTGCCGACCGGAGTGACGAACGATCTCAACGACGTTTGGTCTGGGAGTGATGGGGTCCACAACGTCGCTTTCGCCGTGGGTGATGGGCCCGGGGCGGGGCCGGGTGTCGTCCTGCGGTTTTCGCAGAGCCAGCGTTATACCGAGTCTCCGCCGGTGACGGGACATGTCACCGCTGTGGATGGAAGCAGTCCCTCTGACGTCTACATCACCGATACCGATGGCCGGGTCGTTCAATGGAACGGCGCATCGTGGCAGCTCGTCCATCAGACGGCCGGAGACACGCCGCTCTACGACGTGTGGGTAGGGCCTGGGGGGATCGTTTACGTATGCGGCCAGGACGAGATTGTCGCCCGCGAGGGGGGTGTCTGGTCGACTGCGTACACGTCATCCGGGAACACGTTCTGGGCGATCGACGGAATCGGCCCGGACAGTCTTTTCGCCGTCGGCAACCAGGGCATCACGATGCACGCCGAGAACGCATGGTATGTGGATCAGCCCACGACCGGCGATGTGCGGGACGTTTCCTGGGCTGCGGAGGACTGGGCGGTCGCCGTTGCCGACTCAGGCGTCGCGTGGGTGTACGACGGTTCGGGCTGGTCTCCTTCGTCCGTGGGGTCGCCGCGCACGCTGACGGCTGTGGGCGCGAGCAAGATCGGAGGCGTGGGGACGGCAGTGGCTGTGTCCGATTCCGGAGGCACGTACGTCATCACCGAGTCGGGCTCGAGCGGCGGGTACTCGCCGAGCACGCCGTGGACCGACATCGGGGGCGCCTCGGCCGACATGGTTTACGGTATTTGCGGCGGCCGCATGTTCGAGTACGACGGCGACTGGACCACGGCACCCCGCGCCGGCAATTTGCAGTTGAGCCGCCTGTGGGTACTGGCGGAAGACCGCGTGTGGGCGGTGGGCCGGCAGCTAATCGACTTGTACTCGGCATACTGGGACGGAAGTTCGTGGCGTACGAGCTGGTTGAGCTCGATGCACGACGCCCGCGACATGTGGGCCTCGGATGCGTACAACGTCTTCGTCGCCTGCGACTACGGCACGGTCTGGCGCTACAACGGCTCCTCGTGGAGCTTCACCCAGGTGCTCACACCGGTCCAGCATCTCTACGGCGTTTGGGGGGTATCGCTGGGATCCGTGTTCGTGGTGGGCGAAAACGGCACCATCGTCTACTGGAACAATTCCACCTGGACGAAGATGACGAGCGGCACCACAGCGCACTTGAACGCGATCTGGGGCAGCAGCAGCATCAATATTGTTGCGGTCGGCAACGGAGGCACGGTGCTCCGCTACGACGGCACCGCGTGGTCGGCGCTCACGACCGGATTCAGCGACGATCTCACCATGGTGTGGTGCGACGTGCCCGGTAACATCTGGGCGGCTGCAGCGACGGGGAAGGTGTTTCACTACGACGGCTCCGCATGGCAGCAATTGAGCACGGGCTTGCCGGAAGTGCAGCACAACGCCATGTGGGGGAGCTCTGGCAACGATGTTTGGATCGGCTGCGACGAGGATTTCCTGCTGCGTTACGCGCCGTAGTCACTAGAAGCGCGGAGGTGCCGAATAGCGCACAAAAAGCGCAGCGCGAGGAACTGCCCGTCATGAGTGACGCGAGTGCGGCGGAAGTTGCGCAGAAGCTCCTCGCGGCGTGGAACGCCCGCGACCTCGACGGCTTTGTCGCGCTCCTCGCGGAAGACGTCGAGTGCTATGACCCCGCCATGTCCGAACCTCCCGCGCGCGGGCGGGCGGCGGTGAAAGAGTTCGCTCGAGCCGTGCTCGAGGCCTTTCCCGATTTCAAATACGAAATCCAGCCTCCGATATGCAGTGCCTCCGACGGCAGCCGGTGCGCGATCCTCTGGCGGATTTCCGCGACGCATCTTCGGCCGCTGCGCCCGCTCGGATATGCTCCCACCGGCCGCAAGGCGAGCATCGAGGGTATCGATGTGTTGGATGTGCGCGGCGGCAAGGTCACTCGCATCTTCACCGCTTTCGATCTCCTGCCAGCGGCAGAACAACTCTTAGGCCGGCGCCTGCGCCCCGTGCCGGGAACGTGGCGAGCGCGGTGCGCCGTGGCCGCTCAGCATTTCCTCGGGTT
>JBGSIK010000417.1:0-2978 GCA_041742575.1 Candidatus Krumholzibacteriia bacterium | reverse complement strand
ACATCCGCACGGGGTCGTCGTAGCGGATGACGGTGCGGACCTCTTCTTCGGTCTTCGCTTCCTCTTTCTCTTCCCGGCGCTTTTTCGCCTCCATCTTCAGGCGCGCTTTCTCGGGCGAGTCGAAGAAGTCGATTTTCTCCTCGCTCAGCTTGTCGTAGAGCGTCACGATATCATCGGCGGAAAAATCGTCGCCCACGAGCGCGTCGATCTCGTGGTTGAGTATGAAACCCTTCTCCTCGGCCACCCGGCGAATGTCCTCGAGGACGTCGTCGAGTTTTTCGAGATCCATTCTGCTGTGCCCCCTTCTTCCCAACGAGGATATCAGAGATCCACCAACGCTTGTTTCAGCTTGAAGTAATACTCCGCAACTGCAACCGCTTCCTCACTCTCGGGAGGAAGCTCTTGCAGCTTCTTACGCAACAGGCTCAGCTCATCACGAATATTGAGTTCCTTGATACGGCGAATTGTGTCTCTGAGAAGAACTTCCAGATTCCCTGGAGGGAGTGGAAGGAGGGCAATCTCTGCGGCCAACTCCGCCAGACCGGCCTCCTCGACCCGATGCTGGAATTCGCGACTCCTTATATCAATATGAGTTTCGCGCGCCGAGTCAAGGGTTTTGTAGAACTGGATCAGCCGGTCGTCTGAGAAGTCCTCCGAATCGAGGGTATCGATGGCGTCGAGCGCCACCGGGGTCCCCTCCATGATCAGGCGAAGGGCCAACCGCTCCAGGATGGCCCGCCCGCTCGCCGCTCGCCTCCCCCCCTCCAACCCGCCGGCGTCATCCTTCCCGACGCCCGCGCCGGGGACACGGGGGAGCTTGAGCCCCACCGGATCGACCGAGAATACGCGCGCGAGTTCGTTCAAAATCACATCCCGCCGCAACCGGTCGTCGAGGTGGGAAACCCCCGAAAGTACGCGCTGGATAAGGTCTTCCTTCTGCCGGGGCGTTGACTTCCGCTCCTCGAGCGCCGCTCGCACGAAACCGAAATAATCGCCGGCGTTCTCGAGCGTCTTCGCCATCCCCGTTGTGCCTTGCTCCCGGACCGCCGAGTCCGGGTCCATTCCCTGCGGAAGCCGGGCAACCGCCACGTCCACACCCACCGCCAGCAAAATCGCCCCCGACGAAACGGCCGCGTTCTCGCCGGCCAGATCGCCGTCGGGAACGAGCACCGCCCGCTGGGTGAGCCGGCGCAGGAGTGCGGCATGCTCCGGCGTCAGCGCGGTCCCGCAACTGGCCACGGCGTGGGTGAATCCCGCCATGTGCAGGGAAATAAGGTCCGTATAGCCTTCGACCACGAGCGCCTCGCGCTTGCTCCGTATGGCGTCGCGGGCACGGTCGATGCCGTAAAAAGTCCGCCGCTTTTGAAAAATCGCGCTTTCAGCCGAGTTCAGGTACTTCGGCTCCTCGTCGCCCAACACCCGCGCCCCAAACCCGATCACTCGCCCCGAAACCGAGATGATCGGGAACATGATGCGGTTTCTGAAGTAATCGTAATAACCCTTTGATTTGTCGCTTCTTGTGATCAGGCGTAACTCCGAGAGCACGCCCTCGTCCACCCCTTCGCGGCGGGCTGCGCTCCAGAATCTATCCCAGGCGTCGGGCGCAAAGCCGAGCCCGAACCGGCGCCAGGCGTTCTCGGGGATGCCGCGGCCCAAGAGGTAGCGCTGCGCTCTTGCCCCCGTGCGCCGGTCGGTAAGCACACCGTGGTAGAAGCGCGCGGCGAAGGCGTTGGCGGCAGTAAACGCTTCCGCGCGCGATGCCTCTCCCGGCGACTCCCGTTTGAGCTCCACGGGAACGCCGCTCCGCTGCCCGAGCGTGCGGACGGCTTCCACGAAGGAGACCCCTTCCATCTCCATCAGGAAATTGAACACGTTCCCCCCGCGGCTGCATCCAAAGCAGTGGAAGAGCTGCTTGTCCGCATCCACGCCGAAGCTCGGGGATTTCTCCTGGTGGAACGGGCAAAGCCCCACCAAGCGCCGGCCCACGCGTTTGAGCTCAACGTACTGCGAGACCACCTCGACGATGTCGGTGCGGTCACGGATGGTATCAATGGTTTGCTGCGGGATCTGCACGTTGCCGCCATCTATCGGAGGGTGACCACCGTCACGCCAGGTCCGCCCTCTCCCTGCCCGCCCGGGCGAAATGCTGCAACCCGGCGGTCCGTCTGGACCAACTCGCGTACGGCCTTGATGAGCACACCCTCGCCAATGCCGTGAATGATGCGAATTTCCTGAACTCCGCTCAAGACCGCGCGGTCGATGAACCGGTTGACTGCCTCCAGCGCCTCCTCCCGGTCGTTCCCCCGGACGTCCAAGGTGGTCGAGGACAGTGGCTCCGCCTGCACCTCGTAGCCTACCCCGCTACGAGCGTTCGTCTCCCCGGGCGCGGCTGGATAGAGCCCTTTGACACTAAGTTTAATGCGTTTGTCGTTGATTTCAACAGTCGCCACCCCGTTTTCCACGTCAACTACGGTTCCGGCCGGCTCTCCCGACGGGTTCAAGGACACGCGGTCACCCGGCGAAACGTCCGAGAGCGGAACCGGCACCGCCGCAGGTGGCGTCTCTCTTCTCGCCCGGGCGCCCTGGAGCATCTCGTCCAAACGCGTCCGGCTCTTTCGGAGGGTCTCCCGCTTGGCCTGGTTCTCGCGGATCTCCCGGACCATGCCCTCCACCTCCCGGCGCGTCTGGAGCAGGAACTCCTCCGCTTCCCGCCCCGCCCGCCGGTCGGCTTCCCGTTTCGAGATCTCGAACTCGGCCGCCTTGGCCGCGTACCGCTCCATGAGGGCCTGGAGCTCCGCCGACCGGATCTGCAACGCTTCCCGTTCTTTTTCGATCGCGATGTGGCTCGCCTCCAGGTCGGTCAATACGGCTTCGAGACGGAAGGCTTCCTGTCCCAAGAAACCCTCGGCCCTTTCCAGAACCTGGGGGTCGAATCCGGTCCGGCGTGCGGTCTCGATCCCGCGGCTCCTGCCGGCCAC
>JBGSIK010000416.1:0-3486 GCA_041742575.1 Candidatus Krumholzibacteriia bacterium | reverse complement strand
GTCGGTCGCGTCCGCGACCGACGGGCCCGGCGATCCGGACGGAATGGGGCCGGTGTTCCCGAACGAATCGGCGGGCCGCGCCACGGTGGTGCCGGGGGGTGTGCGCATCACCAGTCCGATCTACCCGGCGGATGCGGCGTTCTCTCGTGTGACGGGGCGGGAATTCCTGGATACCCCCCGGGAGGGGCGGGCCGAGGCTCTCCGCGTTTTGACCGCGGGGCTCCATCGAGCCGCGAGCGCGGCTCGGCGTTAACTACGGTCGACAGGAGACGGTGTGCGAAAGTTCGTTTACATCCTGCAGTCGATGCGCCCGGGCCAGTGGACCAAGAACCTGGTCGTCTTCGCCGGTTTGGTCTTCTCCCAGAACCTCCTCGACGCGCAGCTGGCGCTGAAGAGCGTGGAGGCATTCGCGGTGTTCTGCCTGCTCTCGGGGATGATCTACGTCGCCAATGACATCGCCGACATCGAGAAGGACAGGCTCCACCCGAGCAAGTGCAATCGCCCACTCCCATCGGGCCGGCTCCAGATGTCGACCGCGGTGACGGCCGCCGTCACCGGTACCGCGATCGGTCTGGTGTTGTCGTGGATGGTGGGCTGGCAGTTTTTCGTAGTGGCGGTTTTGTTCCTCTGCGTCAACTCCCTGTACTCTTTCGCCCTCAAAAGCGTGGTGTTGTTGGACGTCATGAGCATTTCCGTGAGCTTCGTCCTGCGCGCGATCGCCGGCGTCGAGGCCCTTCGCGAGCTGGATCCCACGATTGCGATCTCTCCGTGGCTCCTGATCTGCACGTTGTTCCTGTCGCTGTTCCTGGCCTTCTGCAAGAGGCGTTACGAACTGATCACGCTCACGGACGCCGGCGACCATCGGGCTGCGCTGCTGGAGTACTCGCCGGCGCTCCTGGACCAGCTGGTTGCGGTCACGGCGGGCGGATCGGTGCTGGCGTATGCGATCTACACCATCTGGCCGGAGACGGTGGACAAGTTCGGCACCGCCAACCTCGTGTACACGGTGCCGCTGGTGTTGCTCGGTGTCATGCGCTACCTGTACCTCGTGTACTCGAAACAGAAGGGCGGCAGCCCCTCGGACCTGCTCATGCACGAGAAATTCATTCTCATCGTGGTGCTGTTGTGGATCGCGCTGGTGGTTGCGATCATCAGCTGGTTCTAATATATTCAAGACGATGCGCGAAACATCCTTCGGGCCCGGCCGCATTGGTGCGGGTCGGTTCCCGGGGTCGAGAGGAATACAGTGACATCCAGGGTCGCAGTGCTGTTCACATCTCCTGAGACCGTTCTCGACGACTACCGCCGGGTGATGGAGCTCGCCGGGTGGCGGGAAAGTCTCACCGGCGAACGCGAGCTGCTGCTCAAGCTCAATCTGTCGTGGACCAAGTACTTCCCATCGTGCTCCACGCAACCGTGGCAGCTCGACGGCGTGCTGCGCACGCTGCTCGAGGGGGGATACACCCCCGATCGGATCATTCCCGTCGAGAACAAGACCGTCGTCACCCATCCGGTGCAGGGAGCGAGGAACAACGGCTGGATTCCGGTGCTGGAGAAGTACGGGTGCTCCTTCCAACCGCTCACCGAAGTCGAGTGGTCGGTATACAAATTCAAGTCGCCCCTGCTCAAGTTGAACCACATCTTTCCGGAGGGCATAGAGATCCCGGCCATATACGCCGGAAGGGACATCCTTCACCTTCCCACCGTGAAGACACACGGTCACTCCATCACCACGGGCGCGATCAAGAATGCCTTCGGAGGACTGTTGAAAGAGGTCCGCCACTACGCTCACAAGTACATTCATGAGGTGATGGTGGATCTCATTCGCATGCAGAGGGAACTGCATCCGAACGTCTTTGCGGTCATGGACGGCACCGTTGCCGGCGACGGCGCGGGGCCGCGAACGATGGTGCCCACCATACAGAATGTGATTCTGGCCGGCGCCGATCCGGTCGCGATCGACGCGGTCGCGGCCAAGCTCATGGGGTTCGACCCCATGACCATCCCGTATCTCAGAATGGCCACTGAGATGGGGTTGGGCCAGGCACAAACGGACAAGGTGGACATCGTCGGCGACGACATCGACAAAGTCAATTTCCACTTCCATACCAAGCGCAGCCTGGTCATCTGGGGAGATCAGATGCTGAGGATCGGGCCATTGCGGTTTCTGGAGAAGCTCTTGTTGCACTCGCCGCTCGTGGTATGGGCGCCGTTCGCCTCTAATGTTTACCACGACCTGATCTGGTACCCGACGGTGGGTGCCAAGCGGATTCGAGAGTTCTCACGCACCGATTGGGGCAGGCTGTTCGAACGGTACCAGCGACACTGATGCGCCGGGGCTTCCGACATGTTGCGTAAATTGCGCGCCGTCACCCGGGCCAAGTTGAATCTTTCGCTTGAGGTCATCCGCAAGCGCCGCGACGGCTTTCACGAAATCGAGACCATTTTCCAGAGCGTCGACCTCTACGACGACGTTCACCTCGAGCTCACCGAGGACGGCAACGTGACCATCGCGTGCACTCATCCCGGGATCCCGGTTGATGCTTCGAACCTGTGTCACCGCGCCATCGTGGCGATGCGGCCGTACGCCGGCGAATCGCTGGGGGCGCGGATACACCTCATCAAGCGGATACCGGCAGGTTCCGGGCTCGGGGGTGGGAGCGCCAACGCCGCCGGCGTGTTGCTCGCCGTGAACCACGCACTCAAGCTGCGAATCGCGATGCCGCGTTTGGAAACGATCGCGGCCGGTCTGGGTAGCGATGTGCCCTTCATGCTGCACGGCGGGACGATGCTCGGACGAGGGAGAGGCGAAATACTCACGCCCTTGGAACCTTTGCAAGATGCGTTTTTTCTGATCGTGCGGCCGCCGATTTCGATATCCACCGCATGGGTTTACGAAAACTTCAAATTGACGTTGACAAGGCATAGACCCCGGATTAACCTCAAAGCCGTGAACGCAGTTTTTGCGAGGTTTCCCGAGGCGACGATGTCGTTTCGTAATGCACTGGAAGACGTCGTATGTCCCGCGTACCCCGCAATTTCCGGCGTATTGGATGAACTGCTGTCCACGGGGCCGTGTTTTGCTTCGATGACCGGCAGTGGGTCCGCGCTCTATGCCGTTTATGAGAGTCGAGCGAAAGCTGCGAAGCTAGCTGAGCGATTTTCGGTGAGAGGATTTTTTACCTCCGTAGCGAGACCAGCGAAGCGAGCCGTCGACATCTTTGAAGACTGAGCTCGTGGAATCGAATCCCGAAGGGGGAGATCGATGAATATCACCGAAGTGCGAATTTCTCTGCGGGACGACCAGAAACTGAAGGCATTCGCGAGTATCACGTTGGAGGACTGCTTCGTTATTCGCGGCCTCAAGATCATCGAGGGAAAGCAAGGGCTTTTCGTGGCGATGCCGAGCCGCAAACGCAAGGACGGTGAGTGCCAGGACATCGCCCACCCGATCAACAACGAAGCCAGGGCGGCGATGGAGCGGAT
>JBGSIK010000415.1:0-3458 GCA_041742575.1 Candidatus Krumholzibacteriia bacterium | reverse complement strand
CCTAGCATCGCCCGCCCGCCGAGTTCTATGTGATTGTGCGGCAATATGTTAAGAGGCGCGATACCTCATAGAGGACGAATTTCTCTTCTGTTGACCCGCGTTCCTAGTTGAGATAGGATCGCAACTGCGAATTCGTCTCTTCGACCACTATGGACGCGCGCACCAAACAAGCTCGCATCGAGACATTCGAACGTATGTGCAGGGCTCGGGGGATCCCCTGCACCATCCAGCGGCGCACCATTCTCGGCGTGACGTTGGACCGCGAGGATCATCCCACCGCCAATCAGGTGTTCGAAGCCGTGAGCAAACGCAACCGCGGGATCTCGCGTGCCACCGTCCATCGGACCCTGGAAACGCTGGTCCAGATGGGCGTGATCGCGAAGACCTGCCATCCCGGCAACGTCGTCCGCTACGACGCCTGCACTGAGACTCACCACCACCTGGTCTGCATGCACTGCAGCAAGGTCATCGATTTCCGCGACGAGAACCTCGACTCTCTCCAGATCCCCGACACATCCGCGTACGGGTTCGAGGTGGCGGACTTGAGAGTTCAACTGCGTGGTGTGTGCAGTGATTGCCGCGAACGCATGTCGCGAGAGCGAGACGAGAAGCGCAAATGAACACGCGTCTCTTCGTCGGTCGAAGAGAGTCAGAGTGGTTTCAAAACCGCAGCGAATGAGTGGTCAAAATGGGTTCCAGTCAACTGTCAGGCGGCGCGCGCGGGATTTCCCCACGTGCGCTTGCCGGAGAAAGTGAGGTGACGCTGTGAGAACCCTGTTGTTGTGCGCTCTTGTTATAATAGGAGCGCTCTTCGGGATCGCCATAGCGCAAAGCGAAGGTCCGCCGCTCGGTCTTCCGCCTGTCCCCGTTCCGGAGGACAATCCCCAGACGGCCGACAAAATCGCGCTGGGAGACAAGCTTTTCAACGACAAACGCTTCAGCACCACTGGCGAGGTGAGTTGCGCCACGTGCCACGCGGTGGAGAAGGCGTTTACAGATAGCCCCCTGCCGGTTTCCGAGGGCATCAACAAGCTCACCGGCACGCGTAACGCTCCCACGGTGCTGAACGCCGTTTACATGAGGACGCAGTTTTGGGATGGCCGTTCGCCGAGCCTGGAGGATCAGGCCCTTCACCCGTTCATAAATCCCGTGGAGATGGGGTTGAAGGATCACGAGCCGATACTCGCGATCGTTCGCACGGATCCCGAGTACGTGAAGGCCTTCCAGTCGGTGTTCGGGAAGTCCGGAAACGACATCACCATGAAAGAGGTGACGCAGGCGATCGCGGCCTTCGAGCGCGCCCAGGTCGCCGGCAACACCCCGTTCGACCGGTGGTACTTCAAGGGGGACGAGAGCGCCCTCACCGACGCGCAGAAGCGCGGCTTCGAGATCTTCGTGAACGAGGGGCGATGTGTGTCGTGCCACGTCGTCGAGCAGACGCAAGCGCTTTTCACCGACAGCAAGTTCCACAACATCGGCGTCGGCATAAACGCCATCCAGAACGACGTTCCTGCCCTCGCGCGGGAGTACGTCCACGCGCAGGCGACAGCGTCGGAGGTCGATGTGAAGGTTCTGTCCGACAAGAAATCCTCGGAACTCGGGCGCTTTGCCGTGACACGGTACTTCGACGAGCTCGGCGCCTTCAAGACGCCGACGTTGCGCAATATCGCCCTCACCGCGCCCTACATGCACGACGGCAGCCTGAAGACCCTTCGCGACGTCGTGGTGCATTACAACAACGGCGGCGTGACCGTGGCGGAAGACCCGGTGAACGACTTCTTGAGCGGGGGCATCCGCCCGCTGGCGCTCACGGACAAGGAGATCGACGATCTGGTGGCCTTCATGGAAGCGCTTACCAGTCCCGAGGTCGCACAACTGGCTAAAGAAGCCGAGAAAAAGTGAAGGAGGCGAAAATGAGCGACCACCGTATCAACCGACGTGACTTTCTGAAGTGCGCGGGCGCACTTGCGGCGGCGAGCTGCCTGCCCGTGAGCACGGTCGAGCTCGCGTTCGCCGATCCCCGCAAGAACTTCACCTTCGCGCACATTTCCGACGCCCACATCCAGCTGATTTCGGGGACGAAGTTCGTGCGCAATTGGGATCGCGGGCTCATCCGCGCCGTGGCCGAGGCCAATCTGCTCGATCCCAAACCTGATTTCGTGATTTTCGGGGGCGACCTCGCGCAGCTGGCCCTGAAGGAGGAACTCGACCATGGGGCCGAGATGCTCTCCAAGCTGCAGTACAAAGTGCACTGCGTGATGGGAGAGCACGATTACTATCTCGATCTGGGCGAGTACTGGTCAAAGCTCTTCGGTCCGCAATACCACAGCTGGGACCACAAAGGCGTGCATTTCGTGGTTCTCAATAGCATTCTCACGTACGACGACTGGACGTTCAATCGATGGCCGACCGCCAAGCAGCGCATGCTGGAGATGGCGGGCCTCGACAATCCCAACGGCTCGCCGTTCATGGTGGGAGAGAAGCAGCGGGAGTGGCTGAAGAAGGATCTCTCCACGGTGAAGAAAGACACCCCCATCGTGGTGTTCTCGCATTCACCCATACAGAAAATCTACAAAGGGTGGAACTTCTGGACGGAGGATGCGGAAGAAGTGCAGGCGCTGCTGAAGCCGTTCAATGACGTCACTGTGATTTACGGGCACGTGCATCAGATCCAGTACAACCAAATCGACAACATCAGCTTCCACGCGGTGATGGCGACGGCATGGCCGTGGCCGTATCCCGAGACCTACGCGCAGGCGGAGCAGTACATGCCGAAGCTCACGGTGCCCATGAACCGGGCCGATCCGTTCTTCGAGCGCGACGCCACGGGCTGGCAGATGATCGACATCGCCACAGGGCGCGCCGCCATGAGGTACAACCTGTACAACAACACGAGCCGCACGGTGGCATTCGATCCGAAGACGCGTCAGCCCAAAGACACCGTGTTCCAGGATCCGGCGCGCAGGATACCGCCGCAGACCCATTTCTAAAGGAGGGAGTGATGTCCATGAAAATCGTAGGTGCAGTCGTGCTGTCGGCGGTTGTCCTGGCGGTGATCGCGGGAGTCATGGCGGTTCGTGCCGACGAGTTCACCAAAGAAGAACTGGAGCGCTGGCAGAACGAGTACATGACTGTGGTCAACAAGGGCCGTGAGCTCTGGACGAGTCCGACACTCGGCACCAACGGCGTGGCGTGCGCACAGTGTCATCCGAACGCGGCCAACACACACCCGGAGACGTATCCGAAATTCCAGAAGCAGCTGGGCAGGGTGATCGCCTTGCGGGACATGATCAACTGGTGCCTGCGGAATCCGCTCGAGGGGGCGCCGCTGGAATTGGATGATCCGAACATGGTCGCCCTGGAGGCGTACATCGCGTATGAACGCCGGGGCGTCGAGCTCGCTCCCGGCAAGCACTAGTCGCGCCCGACAGCTCGTAGCAGCGCGCGGGTCCTGTCGC
>JBGSIK010000414.1:0-3569 GCA_041742575.1 Candidatus Krumholzibacteriia bacterium | reverse complement strand
GCCAGCAGCTCATCCCCGTGTTTGGCCAGAATCAGCCTGGCCCGGCGGGCCTTGATCATCCTGTCGAACACTTCGGCGAAGAACTCGCGCGGCAGCTCCATGATGGATCCGCTCGCCCGGATGCGATCGGATGTGACCTTCGAAAGTCTCCAGTACTCGTCGAGCTCATCCGCGCCGGTGGCTTCGAACGTCCGGACGTTTTCCTTCTCCGTTTTTCTGATCTTGTTGCGAACCGCGCGATCCATCTTCTTGAACAGCGCTTCTTCGTCGGGTTCAAGATTCAAGATAAACGTGTGCCTTTCGACCGCCTTCACGCCCGGCGCCGCGAGCGCGGCCTCTTCCTCGACGCCGCACATGGTATTGCCGATTCTAGCGAAGCAAACCCGTTTCCGGCGCAACTCCGCCAGCAGTTCCTGAATGAACCGACTATCGGCGTTCGACGGATAAACGTAAGCCCTGGAAAGGAAGGAACCGAGCGGTCCGATGCTCCTTATCTGGAGCAATGCGGCCCGTCCATCCCGAACGACGTAAAAAGGTTTGTACCCCAGGACAGACGTAGCCTCGGCGAACTCACGGGTCTGAAAGGAGGACTTGATGACGTCGTCCCAGTCATCCGGAGGTGCGAGACGGATTTCGATCTTCCGACCTCCCGCTGAAAGCGCACAACAACCACCCCAACTCGTAGGGGCGACACTCCCGGTCTATCTCGTAAGACAGAAAAGGATCCGCGAAACGCCTGATCGAGTCCAGGTGCATTACATGGATCAGCTTGATGAGCTTGAATGCATGCCCGTGTTGGAGCGGCGTCCGCTTGCGTATAGAACGCCATATCACACCTCTCCGGGGATCGACCAGGGGCTCTCCAAGCTCGTTCTTCCCCCATACCCACGAAATCCCACGCGATACGGCGGGCGTGAAGTCTTCTCCGCTGAGCTCTTTCAGCTTGAGCAGGGCCATCGGCGCCATCGCGTCCTGATGCACGGAATAGACGGGGTAAACGCTCACGACGGTGCCCTTGCGGGTATCAAGAAGCCAAGGCCACTGGCCCAGATCGCCTTGGAGGGAGCAGATTTTTCGCGCCGTGCCGAGGGCCCATTCCAACGCCTGCCGGTCTCCGAAAGTCTCGTGATAGGTGCACAGGCTGTAGATCCCGTATGTCTGATTGCAGAAATAGCTCAGGTCCTTCTTCCACCGGTTCATGAGCTTACAGGGGTAGATGTCGCAGAATAGCCCGGTCTTGTCGTAGTAGAAGGGCGTGAGATTCTGGTAGCACCGCCTGATTAGCGGTTCGAGCCACCCGCTTTCCGGGAATTGTTGATGGAGTTTGCATAGACCGGTGAGCAGCCACTGAACTTCCATTGACGTGCAGCCGCATTTTGTCACTTGCAGACGCTTCTGCAGGATGGATTTCAACCGGTTGTCGCAGACCTCTCGATCGGCGGAGAGGGCGGCGACCCAAGACACCAGTCCGACGTCCCCGATATTCGCCCCGTTCGCCACGCGCTCCAACAACATCGATACCATCCGCGACGTGTCGATGTCGAAGCCATGGCCGTTCGTTTTCGCGGCCAACAACCCGATGAGCGCGATGGCGGTGTACCGGGGTGAGATTCCCTGTTTCCGGATTCCGTTTCCGTCCGGCACCATCGTGAAGCAGAGAAGATCGTCCGCGCTCCCCATCATCGCCAGGAGCGTATCCAAGGCAATCCGAGTCAACGCTCGCGGGTCCGGGTTCGGGCGCTCCGGAGCACCATCCGAGTAGCCGAAGGGATTGGAGGGAAGGTCTCTGTTGACGTGGTCCATAAGCACTAGATGCCAGAAATTGTCCGGTATAATTCACACGTCGCCCTGCCGGACGCGCGAAGTTTGCCGGCCCGACTGTGGCGTAGCAAGTTGTTTGCCGCCTGGCGGGTCGTGGAGCGGATTATAGAAGGAGTGAGCGCTAACGGATGTAGCCGAGCGAGCGGAGCTTCTTCATCGTTTCCTCGTCCACCTCCGTGTCGTGTGGGCTGGAGTCGTAGCGACCGTAGGTATCGATCCATGCTACGTCCACCCGTGCACGGAACGCCTCGGAAACCCAGTCCCAGACGATCTCACCGTCCAGTTCGCGGGAGAGCGGGAACCCCATCGCATACAAAACGGTGGGGGCCACATCGATCAGGCGCGCCGGCGCGCCCCTGTGGTTTTGGCGAAACGCGCCCCCCCTGGCGATGAAGATGCCCTTGGGATGGTGCGTCCCCCCGAAGACGCGCGTGGTGAACCAGTTTTCCAGGGGAACGAGCCCGGATGGTGTGGCCACGTGTCCATCCAGCGAGCGCAGAGAGTCGGATACGTCCAGCTGCACGTATGTGTCCTCATCGATCCAGGCGGCGAAGAGCGGGAGCCCTGACTCCTGGACCGTGAGAGAGTTGACGCGCTCGAGGGCCCGCTCGAGCGCGGCGCGCCTCTCGACCGGATCGCGTCGGACTGAATGGATGAACGTCCGCGACGACAGCGCGACGCTATAGTACTCATCGTCCCAGCAGAGATCCGACACAATGGGCACACCGCGTGGAAAGAACCAGTTGTGAGCTCCCGTGCTGTCCGCGGTGAATCCGTGGTCGGAAAGCACGACCACGGAGGCCGTGGGATCGATGTGCTCCAGGAGGTTGCCGATGATCTCGTCGTGAAGGGCATAGTAATCAGGGATGACTTCGCGGTAGCGCGCGACATCGGACGGATCGAGGTCCCGGAACTTCTGGGGTTCATAATACTGCCAGTAGAAATGGCACATCTGATCGGCGCCGTTGTCGTAGAAGCATGTGAACTCGGGCCGGAACTCGCGGAGGAGGTGGTTGTAGACATCGGCGTTGAGCCGGATCTCGGCTCTTCTCGCGGCGACATGCCTCTCCGGCCATCGACCGGACCGCACCGCGCCGAGAATCTCGACGCCGATCTCCGCACAGGTCTCAAAACGCAGCCCCGATCGGAGAAAGCGCCAGGCAATCGCGAAACGCTCCGGCAGAGAAAGAGGACGACCCGACTTCATATCCGCCCGCAATTGGTTGATGAAAGCGTATTGGTTCGGGAAAGACGACGCGTCTCGCGCCAGGATGTCGGGTATCACAAAGCCGTTGCACTCCCGGGGCGGCCACGTGACCCACCACCGAAACAGCCCGATCGAATGCCCCCGCTCCTCGAAAACCTCCCAGAAGCGCTTGGCTCGGAGGTTATCCATGGTGTCGTAGAAGCTCTGGATGCCGTGCTTCTCCGGCCCGACTCCCGTGCCGATCGTCGTCCACACGATCATCGAAAACGCCGGATCGGTCGACATGAGATCGCTCGCGACGCCGTCCCGCGTGAGCCGGGCCAGATTGGGCAAACGGCCGGCTTCGATGAGCGGATCGATGATGTCCCACGTGCCGCCGTCGATGCACAGCACCACGAGCTTGGGCGCGACCTTCCACGATCGCGCCGGCGCTCTCAAGGCGTAGAGACCGGCGACCACGGCGGCTGCGGCCAAAAGGATGACCAGAAATCGAGTTCCGACGGCGGGTCTCGAGGCGCGTGCCGGGCATGCGAGGCGTGTC
>JBGSIK010000413.1:0-13582 GCA_041742575.1 Candidatus Krumholzibacteriia bacterium | reverse complement strand
GGCTCCCTACGACCGACCGTGCACATGGCATTTCCGTGCTTCACGGTCGCCTCGGTTATCGGCTCGCGTATGGACCCTCTCATTATTGCTCGCCGCTAAACGGCCCGCTCGACCCGATGTGGCCGACCGACCCTCGTCCAGCGCAGCCGCGCGGTTGGTGCTTACGAGTTTGTAAGTCCCTGTAACTTCTTACACTAGCGCCTGGTGGAATTCCCGACTGTTGACTTGCATTTCTGCTACTCGGGCGTTACAATCCCCCCGAAGGTTTCGCGCCGCATACAGCCGAATCCCACCATCGGAATACTCGACTGTTTTTCTTCCAGATTCGACGAGCAACGGCTCATTTTTGTCTTAGGAGTGATGAGGAATACATCATGAAACGCATGCAAGTTAGTATCGAGGGAAACGAGGCCGCCTCTTATATCGCCTACCGAACCAACGAGGTGATCGCCATCTACCCGATCACACCGTCTTCCCCAATGGGGGAGTTCGCGGATGCCTGGGCGGCCAGCGGAGTGAAAAACATCTGGGGAGTGGTCCCGGACGTGGTCGAGATGCAGTCGGAGGGTGGGGCGGCCGCCGCGGTCCATGGCGCCCTTCAGGCCGGCTCGCTCACGACCACCTTCACCGCGAGCCAGGGGCTCCTGCTGATGATTCCCACCATGTACAAGATCGCCGGTGAGCTCACTCCCACCGTTTTCCACATTGCCGCCCGGTCGCTGGCCTGCCAGGCGCTGTCCATCTTCGGCGACCACAGCGATATGATGGCGTGCCGCGCGACCGGTTATGCCATGCTGTTCTCCAACTCGATCCAGGAGATCCTGGACTTCGCCCTCATCGCGCAGACGAGCACGCTGGAGTCGCGCGTTCCGTTCCTGCACGCCTTCGACGGCTTCCGCAGCTCGCACGAGATCCAGAAGATCGATCTCATCCCCGACGATCAGATCCGCGCCATGATTCCGGAAGAGGCGGTACGCGCCCACCGCATGCGCGCGATGTCTCCCGACCGGCCCTTCATCCGAGGGACCGCTCAGAACCCGGACGTGTACTTCCAGGCACGGGAGACCGTGAACCCCTACTACATCGCAACCCCCGCGATCGTTCAGCAGACCATGGACAAGTTCGCCGACGTCGTCGGCCGCCGTTATCATCTCTTCGACTACGTCGGCGCGCCCGACGCCGAGCGTGTGGTCGTGCTGATGGGATCCGGCTGCGAGGCCGCGCACGAGACGGTGGAACACCTGGTGGGGAAGGGCGAGAAGGTGGGAGTGCTGAAGGTGAGGCTCTATCGTCCGTTTTCGGCGGAGCATTTCCTGGCGGCGCTGCCCAAGACGGTCAAAGTGCTGGCGGCGCTGGATCGCACCAAGGAACCGGGAGCGCTCGGCGAGCCGCTGTACCAGGACCTGGTCACCGCGTTGGTCGAGGGAACGGCGAGCGACAAGCCCCCCTTCTCGAAGACGCCGCGCGTGATCGGCGGCCGTTACGGTCTCTCGTCCAAGGAATTCACCCCCGCGATGGTGAAGGGCGTACTCGACGAGATGAAGAAGCCTTCTCCCAAGAACCACTTCACCATCGGGATCCACGATGACGTCACCCATACCAGCGTCGATTTCGATCCGGATTGGGCGATCGAGGCCAAGGATGTGACGCGCGCCGTGTTCTACGGCCTCGGCTCCGACGGCACGGTGGGGGCGAACAAGAACTCCATCAAGATCATCGGCGAGGAGACGGATTTCTTCGCGCAGGGGTATTTCGTCTACGACTCCAAGAAAGCCGGCGCGCAGACGGTCTCGCACCTCCGCTTCGGACCGCGGCCCATACGGTCCACGTATCTGGTGAACAAAGCGAACTTCGTGTCCGTGCACCAATACGGTTTCGTGGAAAGATACGACGTGTTGAAGCTCGCCGAGGAGAACGGCACCTTCCTGCTCAACAGCCCCTACGGCCCCGACGAGATATGGGACAGGCTCCCTCGTCCGGTGCAGGAACAGATCATAAAGAAGAAACTCAAATTCTACGTGATCGACGCTTACAAAGTGGCGCGCGAGACCGGGATGGGGTTCCGCATCAACACCATCATGCAGACCGGATTCTTCGCGCTCTCCGGCGTGCTGCCGAGGGAAGAGGCCATCGCCAAGATCAAGTATTCGATCCAGAAGACCTACGGGCGCCGCGGGGAAGCGGTGGTGAAGAAGAATTACGAGGCCGTGGACGGAACTCTGGCCGAACCGCACGAGGTCAAAGTGCCGAGCAAGGTGACCTCGAAAAAGGAGTTCCCCCCGATGGTGCCGCCGGAGGCGCCCGAATTCGTCCAGCACGTCACCGCGGCCATCATGGCCGGCGACGGCGATCTGCTGCCGGTAAGCGCCTTCCCCATTGACGGCACTTATCCTTCCGGCACCACGCGCTTCGAGAAGCGAAACATCGCGCTCGACGTGCCGGTGTGGGAACCCGACCTCTGCATCCAGTGTGGCAAATGCTCGCTCGTATGCCCGCACGCGGTGATACGCACCAAGCTGCTCGACGAAAGCGAGCTGGCCGACGCTCCCGCCGGTTTCAAGCACGCCAAAGCGCGCTGGCGGGAGTTTCCGGAGAAGGAGTACACGCTCCAGATTTCCGTGAGTGACTGCACCGGTTGCCAGCTGTGCGTGGAGATCTGCCCCGCCAAGGACAAGAGCCAGGTCGGCCGCAAGGCGATCAACATGAAACCCCGCCTGGACATCCCAGACGGGCTGGTCTCACACTGGGATTACTTCCTCACCCTCCCCGACATCACGCGTAACAGTGGGCGCAGCATTCTCGACTACACCAAGGTCAAGGACGTGCAGCTCAAGGCGCCGCTCTTCGAGTATTCGAGCGCGTGCCCGGGGTGCGGAGAGACACCGTATCTCAAGATAATGAGCCAGCTCTTCGGCGACCGCGCTCTCATCGGAAATGCCACCGGGTGCTCGTCGATCTATAGCGGCAACCTGCCCACCACACCCTATACCGTGGACGCAGACGGCCGCGGCCCGGCCTGGAACAACTCGCTTTTCGAGGACACGGCCGAGTTCGGCATGGGAATGCGCCTTGCCGTCGAGCGCCAGAATGCCTACGCCAAAGAGATCATCACCGCCATGCGGGAGGAGCTCGGCGGCGAACTGGTGGACGGCCTCCTCACCGCCGACCAGACCACTGAGGACGGGATCGAACGGCAGCGTAGACGCGTGGCGCAGCTGAAGGACAAGATCAAGGACAGCCGTGATCCCCGCGCACTCGATCTCCAGCGAGTCGTCGACCAGCTGGTGCGGAAGAGCGTCTGGATCGTCGGCGGCGACGGTTGGGCGTACGACATCGGCTACGGCGGCCTCGATCATGTGCTCGCAAGCGGCCGCAACGTGAACGTTCTCGTGCTGGACACCGAGGTGTACTCCAACACCGGCGGCCAGTCGTCCAAGGCAACACCCATCGGGGCGGTCGCCAAGTTCGCGTCGGGCGGAAAGCGCACGCCCAAGAAGAACCTCGGGGTCATGGCCATGAGCTACGGTCACGTGTACGTGGCACAGGTCGCCATGGGCGCGAGCGACGCGCAGGTGCTCAAGGCGTTCAAGGAGGCCGAGTCGTACGACGGCCCTTCGATCATCATCGCCTACGCGCACTGCATCGCCCACGGCATCGACATGACCAAAGGCCTGCAGCAGCAGAAGCTCGCGAACGAGAGCGGTTACTGGCCCATCTACCGCTACGATCCGCGGCTCAAGGAGCAGGGCAAGAATCCGTTCCAGCTCGACTCCAAGGCGCCCAAAAGCCCCGTCAAAGAACATATGTACAACGAGACTCGTTACCGGGTGCTGTCACAGACGGACCCGGACATGGCCGAACGGTTGTTGCGGGCTGCCCAGGAGACGGTGAACGAACGCTGGCAGATGTACGAGCGACTGGCTCAGCAAGACGAGCAGGAAATCGCCAAGGAGCAGGAGAAATAGCATGGACCTCTCGACCACCTACATGGGAATGAAGTTGAAGAACCCGATCGTTCCGTCGGCCTCGCCGCTAACGGAAAAGCTCGACAATATCAAACGCCTCGAAGACGCCGGGGCCTCGGCTGTGGTAATGCACTCCCTGTTCGAGGAGCAAATCAATCAGGAGAGCCAAGTCCTGGACCACTACCTGAGCTACGGCACCGAGAGCTACGCCGAGGCGCTCCAGTATTTTCCGGAAGCGCACGAATACAAGATCGGACCGGACGAATACTTGAATCTCATCCAGCAGGCCAAAAGCAAGCTGCGGATTCCCATCATCGGGAGTTTGAACGGCGTGTCGACGGGGGGCTGGATCGAGTACGCCAAGAAGATCCAGCAGGCCGGAGCGGACGCGCTGGAGCTCAACATCTACTACCTTCCCACCGACACCGACATGGACGGCACGAAGGTGGAAGAGATGTACGTGGAAGTCGTGCGCTCCGTCAAAAAGAGCATAACGATCCCGGTGGCAGTCAAGATCAGCCCTTTCTTCAGCGCCATCGGCAATATGGTCAAGAAAATTGCGGATGCCGGCGCCGACGCCCTGGTGTTATTCAACCGCTTCTATCAGCCCGACTTCGACCTCGACGAACTGGAGGTCGTGCCGCGCCTGGTCCTGAGCAACCAGTTCGAGAACCGGCTGCCGCTGCACTGGGTGGCGATCTTGTACGGGCGCGTGAAAGTTGATTTCGCCGTCACGCGCGGCGTGCGCACCTACGAGGACGTGCTCAAGGGGCTCATGGTCGGCGCCAGAGTCACCATGATGACGTCCGAGATCCTGGAGAACGGGATGAAGCGAATCACGGAAATCCTCGGGGAGATGACCCGGTGGATGGAAGAGCACGAATACGAATCGGTCAAACAGATGCAGGGCAGCATGAGCCAGATCAACTGCCCGGAGCCTGCCGCTTTCGAGCGCGCGAATTATATGAAGGTGTTGCACTCGTGGCGGCCGGATCCCACTGGCAAACGCATGTAACCGGCGCACCACATGTATTGAGGAGGATAGGACATGCCCGCTGTCAGCAAAAAACGCTCCAAGAAGCAAGCACCGAAGAAGCAGCCACCGAAGAAGCGACCACCGAAGAAACAACGGCTGACGAAACAACGGCCCAAGAAACAACGCTCCAAGGGCGCTCGTCCCCTTAAGCTGCCCACAGGAACACAGATGCTCCATGATCCCCTGCTCAACAAGGGGACCGCATTCAGCAACGAGGAACGCCTCAAGTTCAAACTCCGAGGCCTCCTGCCGCCGCAGGTCGACACCATAGAGGAGCAGATCGCGCGCGTGATGTTGAACTACAACAGCAAGACGACCGATCTCGAAAAATACGTTTACCTGACCGCTCTCCAGGACCGGAACGAAACGCTCTTCTACCGCGTACTGATCGATCACGTCGAGGAGATGCTGCCGATCGTGTACACGCCGACCGTCGGCCTGGGATGCCAGCGCTACGCCCACATCTTCCGCCAAAGCCGCGGGGTGTACCTGTCCGCGCTCGACAAAGGAAAAATGCATGAGATCCTCAAGAACTGGCCCATCAACGACGTGCGCGTGATCGTCGTGACCGACGGCGAGCGCATTCTCGGCCTTGGCGACCTCGGCGCGAACGGCATGGGCATTCCCATCGGGAAACTCACACTGTACTCGGCGTGCGCCGGCATCAAACCGGAGTACACGCTGCCCGTCATGTTGGATGTCGGCACGAACAACGAGGAACTGCTGAAAGATCCTCTGTATCTCGGGATCCGGCAACACCGCTGCCGCGGCAAGGAATACGACGTGCTCATGGAAGAGTTCATACAGGCGTGTCTGAAAATGTGGCCGGGCGTGCTGATCCAGTTCGAAGATTTCGCCAACTTGAACTCGTTCCCGCTGCTCGAAAAGTACCGTGACAGGATCTGCACTTTCAACGACGACATTCAGGGAACCGCGGCGGTGATTGTGGGAGGATTCTTTTCCGCGCTCCGCATCACCGGAAAACCCATTACCGAACAGCGTGTGCTTTTCCTCGGCGCCGGGAGTGCCGGCGTGGGTATTGGAGACCTCATCGTGTCCGCCATAATGGAGGGCGGTTTGCAGGAGCCGGAGGCGCGCCGGTGCGTGTGGCTCGTCGATTCCAAGGGGCTGGTGGTGAAGAGCCGCACCGACCTCGCGGGCCACAAGCTCAAATACGCGCACGAAGCCGAGCCGGCACCCGATCTGATGGCCGCGATCAAGAGGATCAAGCCCACGATGCTGATCGGCGTTTCCGGGAAGCCCGGCTCGTTCCCGAAGGAAATCATCGAGGAAATGGCCCGGATCAACGAGCGGCCCATCATCTTCGCGCTTTCCAACCCCACGTCGAAAGCCGAGTGCACGGCCGAGCAAGCGTACACGTGGTCCGGTGGGAGGGCTATATTCGCCAGCGGGAGTCCATTCGCCCCCGTTGAATATGAGGGAAAGCGGCTTGTTCCCGGACAGGGAAACAACGCGTACATCTTCCCCGGCATCGGGCTCGGCGTGATGGCCTGTCGCGCCAAACACGTGACCGACGAGATGCTCTCGGCCGCCGCGAAGGCGATCGCCGAGGAAGTCACTCCGGCGGATCTCAAAACCGGCTGCATTTACCCGCCGCTCAGAACGATCCGAGATATTTCCTGCGTGGTGGCGGCGGCCGTGGCGCGTGTGGCCTATGATCAGGGCCTGGCGACGGTGCCGAAACCCAAGGACCTGGTCGCGTTCATGCGCGCAGCGATGCATGAGCCGGTGTACCGCCCGTACGTGTGAGGAGGCTCACATTTGTTGGACGCAACGACCCTCGTCTGGCCTGCGGATCGAGGGTCGTTGCGTCCAGCTGAATTCCGGACGGAAACATGGACGAATCAGTAAAGAAAGCCGCGCGTGCGATCCTGGTCGTTTTCCGCGACAAGGGCCTCGGAGCGGGAGACCTCGTTCACTTCGCCGACTTCGGAAAGGCCCTCAAGTGGGATGCTGGCTTCGTCAAACACGAGAATCAGCGGCTTGCACTGCAGTACCTCGTCAAGCACGGTTATGTGAATGAGACCCAGGCGGGGCTCGAACTCACGCGTAAGGGTGCAGATGCCATGAAGGCTCTTTGAACGCCTCGCCCGTATCCAATCAAAGCAGGTGTTCGATGAGAAAAACGCTCGTTCTGGCAGCGGCCGTAACGGCACTACTTCTCTCCAATTGCTCGAACTCCCAGAAGGTGCCGCTCCCGAAACTCGATCGCGCTCTCAAATCCGAACTCGTCACATGGCTGGACGCAAACGCCCTCCCGCCCGAGGAGTACGTGATTTCGAAGTTCCGGAACCACGACATCGTGTTTCTCGGAGAGTACCATCGCATCCGCCACGACCCTGTCCTCGTGCAAAACCTGATACCGCTTCTTTACCGAGCGGGTGTGCGCAACCTCGGCATCGAGTTCGCCACCGCCGCCAGCCAGCACGAGATCGACAGCGTTCTCGCGGCGCCGGTTTACGACCCGGACCTTGCCGGCAAGATATTCTGGGACGCCTGGCCGTGGTGGGGGTATCAGGAGTACGTCGATATCCTTCGGGCCGCATGGCAGTTCAACAGCACCCTCCCTGGGGACTCCCCGCGATTCCGCGTCGTGGGCCTGAACGCACGCATGGACTGGAGCCGCATGTGGAGCGAGGAAGACCGCGATGACCTCGAAATCAGAAAAATGATCTTCCCCGACGGCTCTTCCGACCAGGTCATGGCGGAGACCATCCGCCGCGAGATTCTCGCCAAGGGGGAGAAGGCGCTCGTGTACTGCGGGCACAACCACGCCTATACCCGTTACCAGCAGCCCAATTACGACGTGGAGCAAGGAGTGCTCAAGGGCCTGGTCTCCGACCGCACGGGGAATCTCATCTATAAAGAAATCGGTGACCGCGCGTTCCTCATCATCCTCCACGCGCCGTGGCCGTCGGCTACCGGGTATGATGATCCGGAGGTCTATCCCGCCGGCGGCGTGATTGACGCTGTTTTCGCCGGCCTCCCGCCGGAGAAACGGCGGGCCGGTTTCGATGTCGCGAACTCGCCGTTCGGGCGACTTCCCGCCGCAACCAGCTACTGGAGCCACGCCACGGACGATTTCCGTCTCGACATGTATTGCGACGGTTGGATCTACCAGAAACCGCTCTCCCAGTACGAGGGCGTGACGGTCGTCCCCGGCTGGTTCAACGAGGGGAACCGTTTACAGGCCATCGAGCAACTGGCCAATCCGGATCCGCGCGTCAAGAATCGCGACCGCACCGTCGAGAGCCTCACCGAGGGGCTCGCCTCCGACACCGATTTCGCCAGACGGTTTGCCCGGCTTCACTGACACGCCCCCTTTCCCCGAGCTCAGAATCCGGCCCGGGAGCAGCAGGCGAAATACGTTGTCGCTGCCGGGCGGCGTTCGGTATTTTTCTATACCAACCTTTCGTTTTGGTTGTAGAGTGTTGCGCTGAATCGGCGCGCGGAGCGCGCCGCCCCTTTGCGTTTGACGATGCGAAAGGAGGAGGAAACGTGAAGTCTAGCTTCCAAATCAAAGATGGCTCGATCATCCCGGTCACCGACGAACGCGCCGAAGTGCTGGTTTATGTCTCACCAACCGATGACGACAAACGACAGATCATCGACACACTGCATCTGGATCGACACGACCTCGAATCCGCTCTCGATCCGGACGAGATATCGAGACTGCAGCTTTCCCCCGACTGCCTTTCCGTCATCTGGAAGCGGCCGATGAACGCCTCCTTCGACCAGCAGATGCGTCTCGACGTATCCTCCGTCGGTTTTTTTCTTTATCAAGACAAGCTCCTCATCATCACCAATGAAGACTCGCTTCCTTTCTCGTCGAAGGAATTCCAGGGTGTAACGACTTCCGTGGATATCCTGCTGAGATTCCTCCGGCACACCGTCCACCACTACCTGAGTCACTTGAAAGCGATCAAACAGCTCACCGTCGAGCTCGAATCCAAGATCAGCGCCTCCATGGAGAATCGCTACCTGCTCCAGATGTTCGCCCTCGGCGAGAGCCTGGTCTACTACCTCAACGCCATCGAAGCCAACGGCGGCGTGCTGTCGAAACTGCGGGCGTCGGCGGAGAAGATCGGCCTCAGCCGCCAGCAGGCCGAATTCCTCGATGACACCGCGCTGGATAACCAGCAATGCGCCAGGCAGGCCCAGATTTACAGCACCGTGTTGTCCGGGCTGATGGACGCGCGGGGCACGATCATCAACAACAACATGAACGTGCTGCTGAAGAATCTGACCTTGATCAACGTCATCTTTCTTCCCCTCAACCTCATCGCGAGCGTCGGCGGCATGTCGGAATTCAGCCTGATGACCAAAGGGGTTGATTGGAGAATAGCGTACTCACTGTTAGGGGTGGGCATGGTGTTGTTGGGATGGGCGACCTGGAAAGTGCTGGTTCGTATCATCGACAAGAGGCAGCGGAGGATAAGACGGGTCAGCGCGTGATGAAAGGCGGTGAAGTAGCCGTTCACCGGCCTACCCAACCGCACGGCCATGTCCCGGAAAGAATCTCCACGATCGCCTTTTCCCACACCGTCGCTGTCGCCGTCCTCACTCTTCGCGGCGCCCCTCAAGCGGCGCGCAACCTCTTTTCATCAAACGATATATGAGGGCCGCCGACGTTGCGGTCCCCGAGAAAACCCTGTATAATGGAGTGGCAAACTTGGGGCCGGATGCGCTCGGCTTCACGCAGTACCCGGAGTCCCGCCGAAGGGCGGGCTAGAGAGGGGACCCCTTCATGCGGACGATCTTATATATTCTCGTCATCGCGATCATCCTCCTTCTCGCGCGATCGTTGCTTGGTGGGCGGAAGTCCGGGCGCAGGTGATTCGACTCCGCGACGGCTCGGGCAGTCCGACGCCCTGACCACGCGGACGCCGATGCGAAATGACAGGAACCGGCAAAAAGCCCGCAAGTTGGCTCCCGTTCTTTTGTCTAATCTGACGGACCATAAAGACCCTACACAGCCGCCAATATTGTATAACCTGGGGATCCGGCAATACGTGCTCGATAGAGTTCTCGGCGGGTGTTCCGCCGTATCGGAGAGAATACATGAAGAAGAAAATCGCCATCGTCGGGGCCGCGGTCGTTGTCCTCTTCATCGTGGCCAGAGTCATTTACGGTATGATCGCGGGAGACGGAAAGACCGTTTATCAATTCGGGGAGATCACCAAGGGCGATCTGGAGAGCACGATATCGAGCAACGGGACCCTGAGTCCCGTGACGACGGTGGAAGTCGGCACCCAGGTCTCGGGAACCATCGCCCGGATCTACGTCGATTTCAACGACTATGTCAAGAAGGGCGAGCTCCTCGCCGTTCTGGACACGGTCTTGCTGAAAGCGGCCGTCCTCGATGCCGAAGCCAATCTCGACAAGTCCGAGGCGTTGCTCGGGGAAGCGCAGATAAACTTTGACCGCAACAAACCGCTCTTCGAGCAGAACCTCATCTCCGAAGCCGAATTCGTGCCGTATCAGACCAACCTGAAGACACAGAAGGCCAACCTCATGGCGGCAAATGCGTCCATGCTGCGGGCCCAGCTCAATTTGAAATACGCCCTCATACGCTCGCCGATTTCCGGGACCGTGATCGGGCGAAGCGTCGAAGAGGGGCAGACGGTGGCGGCAAGTTTTTCGACCCCGACCCTTTTCGTGATCGCGGAAGATCTGTCCAGAATGGAAATCCTCGCCGAAGTGGATGAAGCGGACATCGGGCAGATCAAGCAAGGACAGTCGGCCCGTTTCGACGTCCAGGCATACGCCGACAAGACCTTCACCGCGGAAGTGAAGCAGATCCGTCTGAAACCCACCACCGTCTCCAACGTGGTCACATACACGGTCGTGCTCGAAGCCGCGAACAGCGAAAACCTGCTCCTACCCGGCATGACGGCCACGATCGATTTCATCGTCGCGGAAAAAAATGACGTGCTGCTGGTTCCCAACACCGCCTTGCGTTTCACGCCGCCCGAAGAGGAGCTCACTCGATTCCGCGAACGGCGTCGCAAAGAACTCGAATCCATGCCCGACTCGCTGAAGGAGAGAGGGCGAGGATTCATGCAGAATCGAATGGGCGGGCAGGGAGGTCCTCCGGGCAACGGTAAGATGCCCTCCGACCTCAAGCAGATTTGGCACCTGGACGAAAACGGTAATCTGAGCATGGAGATGGTGAAGGTCGGCGCGACGAACGGGACCCTGACGGAAATCGTCAGGGGCCGGAATGTCACCGAAGGCATGAAGGTCATTACGGGAGCGGACACGGAGGGAGACTCCAAGAAGAGTTCCAGCAGTACTTCGACACGTGGGAGCTTCGGCCCCGGACCGCGCCCCATGTTCTAGCCCTCGCGGCCCATCGGGAGATCGAATCCAGTGAACGCAGTCATAGAGACGAGAAAACTCACCAAGACGTTTCACATGGGCGATGTGGCCGTCCACGCATTGCGCGGGATCGACCTGTTGGTGGAGAAAGGCGAGTTCCTGGCAATCATGGGGGCATCCGGGTCCGGCAAATCCACGCTCATGAACTTGCTCGGATGCCTGGATGAACCGACATCCGGCGAGTACTACCTCGACGGCAAATCTGTCGCCGGCATGAGCAAGAACGAATACGCCGACATCCGCAATCAGAAAATCGGTTTCGTGTTCCAGGGATTCAATCTGCTGGCGAGGACATCGGCGCTCGAGAACGTGGAGCTGCCGCTCTTTTACGACCGGACCCGGCGGATCCGGAACCCGAAAGCCGCCGCACTGGAGGCACTGGAACGCGTCGGTTTGGGGACGCGCGTGAAGCATCACCCCAACACGCTCTCGGGCGGAGAGCAACAGCGGGTGGCCATAGCCAGGGCCCTCGTCAATCAACCGGCGATCATACTGGCGGATGAACCGACCGGCAACCTCGACACCCGCACCTCCATAGACGTGCTCTCCGTTTTCCAGGAACTCAACGACCAGGGCATCACCGTCATTCTCGTCACGCACGAGAGAGACCTCGCTCAGTACGCCAAACGCATCATTGAAATGCGTGATGGGCATGTGCTCAGGGATGCCCGGGTCGAAAACAGAAGAAACGCCGGCGTGGATCTGGCGGAATTCCACGACGAAGACGCCTACGAATTGGAATAGAGGAAAGGCCCATGCTGCAGATCAGGAATCTCTTCAAGGCGGCATTCAAGAGCCTGCTGAAGAACAGCACCCGCAGCCTGTTGACCTCGTTGGGCATCATCATCGGCGTCAGCGCGGTCATCGTCATGGTCGCGATCGGAGAGGGGGCCCAGACTGTGATCGAGGAGGGCATCAACTCCCTGGGCACGAATCTCATCATCGTTTTCCCCGGCGTGAGCCAGTCGGGCGGGGTCAGCCGGGGCGCGGGGAGCTTCAACCGCTTCACCTTCGGCGACGTGGAGAAGATCAAGAAGGAATCCACGCTGCTGCGCGCCATCTCGCCCGTCGTGCGTAGTGGTGGCCAGATCGTCGGCGGCGCCGGGAATTGGTTCACCACCGTCTACGGCGTTTCTCCCGAATACTTCGAGATCCGCAACTGGGAGATCGACAAGGGGGCATTCTTCACCGAGCGGGATGATCGGTCCAGCAAGAAGGTCGCTCTGCTCGGAGCGACTGTGGCCAAGGAGTTGTTCCCCGACGAAGACCCGACCGGCCAGCAGATCCGTATTCGGAACACGCCGTTCACGGTCATTGGCGTGCTCAAAGCAAAAGGTCAGAGCGGCATGGGGACCGATCAGGATGACATCATCCTGGCGCCATCGACTACCGTCCTCTACCGCCTGCGCGGCGGCCGCTGGGTGGACATGCTCAACGCCAGCGCCGCGTCCGCCGCCACCAACAAGCGAGCGCAAGAGGAGCTGCGCTCGATCTTGAGGGAAGCGCATCGCTTGAATGAGGGCGATGACGACGATTTCACCATCCGCGATCAGGAGGAGATCGCCGAGACCGCCTCCGAGACTTCGCGGGTGATGACGCTGTTGCTGGGATCGATCGCCGCGGTCTCCCTCATCGTCGGCGGCATCGGAATCATGAACATCATGCTGGTCTCGGTGACGGAACGGACGCGCGAGATCGGTATCCGCCTGTCGGTGGGCGCGCGCAGCAGTGACGTGCTCGTTCAGTTCCTCACGGAAGCGATCGTCCTAAGCCTGTTCGGCGGGCTCGTCGGCATCATCTTGTCCGTGGGCATTTCGTACGGATTGAACAGGTTCACCGACCTGCACGCCATCATCAACCCCCACATCATCTGGATATCGTTCCTGTTCTCGGGAGCCGTGGGGGTCTTCTTCGGATTCTATCCGGCCCGAAAAGCGGCCGCGCTCAACCCCATCGACGCCTTACGCTACGAGTAACCGCTTACAGTGAGGTCGGTCGGCACACGGGTCGAATCAAGCGCGTAGCAGCTGCGCGGGTCCTGTCACCGATTGATCTTCGTCGGGGCCGGCCATCCACACAGGGCGCTCACGGGCACGTGTAGCAGCTGCGCGGGTCCTGTCGCCGATTACCCCACGCGTGCTCGCTAACGCTCCGCTCGCTTTGGGGGCCCCATCGGCGC
>JBGSIK010000412.1:0-2578 GCA_041742575.1 Candidatus Krumholzibacteriia bacterium | reverse complement strand
GCTGTTCCCGCTGCTGGCGCCCCGCTTCTGGCATCGCCATTTCCCCAAGGTGTCCGCATTTTGGGCCCTTGCGTTCGCCGTGCCCTTCCTGTTCGCCAGAGGCGGCGAGGCTGCGTACGAGATATTTTACGTGTACATCATCGACTACATTCCGTTCATCATTCTGCTCTGGTCCCTGTTCACAGTGTCGGGCGGCATCCTCGTCCGGGGAACGCTCCAAGGCTCGCCCGCGCTCAACTGCGGTTTGCTTGCGATCGGCACCCTTCTGGCTTCGTGGGTCGGAACGACCGGAGCCTCGATGGTGATGATTCGTCCGGTGCTGCGCGCGAACGCATGGCGCAAGAAAAGAGCGCACGTCGTTGTATTCTTCATCTTCCTGGTGAGCAACATCGGCGGGGCGCTGACTCCCCTCGGCGATCCTCCGCTTTTCCTCGGATTCCTCCACGGTGTTCCGTTCTTCTGGACGTTGCACCTTCTGCCCCCGATGTTGGTGGTCTCGGTTCCGCTGCTCGCCATCTTCTACTTGATCGATTGGCTCTACTACCGCAAGGAGAAGCGTCAGGGGCGGATCGAGCGGGAGCCAATCCGGATAGATGGCATGCACAACTTTCTGCTGCTGGGCGGCATCGTGGGTGCCGTGTTGATGAGCGGCACCTGGAAGCTCGGCGCCGTCGCCATACTCGGGGTCGAACAACAAGTCCAGTTCCTGATTCGCGATGGGATCATGATCCTCGTAGGATTCGTTTCGCTCTGGACGACACGGGAGGAAATCCATCGCGGCAACGAGTTCTCCTGGTTTCCCATCAAAGAGGTAGGCATCCTCTTCGCGGCGATATTCATGACCATCATCCCCGCGCTCGCGATCCTCAAAGCCGGCGAGCACGGCGCTCTGGGGGGTTTGATGCAGGCGCTGGCGACACCCATGCATTACTACTGGAGTACGGGGTTCTTGTCGAGCTTCCTCGACAACGCCCCCACTTACCTCACCCTCATGAACTCGGTCCTGGGGAGGTTCTACTCCGGCTTGCCCGAAAGCCAGGCGGTGCCCGCCCTCATCCTCGAAAACGCACACTATCTGCTCGCGGTCTCGACGGCGGCGGTTTTTTTCGGTGCGATGACCTACATCGGAAACGCCCCTAACTTCATGGTCAAGAGTATCGCCGAAGAAGCCGGCGTGCCCATGCCGAGCTTCTTCGGCTACATGTTCAAATACTCGCTCGCGATCTTGCTTCCGCTGTACTTCGTCGTGATGCTCGTGTTCTTCAGGTGAGCTGGGAGGCCCCATGGCAGCGGTTTATTTTGAATTCATTATCAAGGGCGATGACGAGAAGCTGTGCGCGTATCTCGACGGGTTCTTCTGCGGCCGTGGTGTGCGCGAAGGGTATTTCCTGTCCAAGGATCATCCGGTGCACCTCCACGTCCTCAAGGAGTTCCTCGAGTTCCGCGGCCAGGTGGTGCACCTGATATGCGCATCGAAGCTCCGGACGATCGTCCAGGCCGCGGTGCGCGTCGCGCCACCGAAATACGGCTTCGAGATCAAGCGTGTCGCGCAAATTCACAAGGCGTCGTTCCGTTTCAAGTTCGAGACGGCCAATCGCGCGGAAGCGGGCAAGATCAAACGGATCCTGTCCGGACGGCCGGCGGGTGTGGCACTCGTCGACTACGAGCCGAGCGAGGTCACGATCCCGGAGGCGGAAGGCCCCGAGGCATACGCGCCGCTCCACCGCTACACCTTCGGCGGACAGGGCCTCATCGAAGGGGACGTCGGCAACGTGATCCGCGCACGCCTGAGGTTGTCCGCGAACGACTTCATCCGCTGCGAGGACGTACAGCTCCACTACTGATCGCTCTTACCGCCATGGCGGGGCGCGGTCTCTTCATTCAACGTCCGGCCGAGAGGATCTTCTCCACCAGCTTTTCGTCGTCGGGGAGGAGCCCCGCGGCCGGCAGTCTTCTCACCAGCTCACGCCACTTCCGGTCGGCGCGAAACACCGCCTCGAAGTATTCCAACGCCTCCTTGTCCCGGCCGGCCTGGATCATTGTCACCGCCGCCCAGAACTTCACCTCAGGATTCTCGGGCAGCAACGCAGCCGCTTCTCCGTACGCCGCGAGAGCGCCCTCCAAATCCCCCGCTGCCATGCGCTCGTCGCCCCTGTTCATGCAGTCGTACGCCCGGTGCACCGTGATGAGCCGCCGGAGCTCCCGTAGGGGATCCGGATGATCCTCGATACGCAGGTTCATGACCTGGTCCGCCCACGGCCGGCCGGACGACTTCCCTTTCACGACCAGGATCGCGGCAGACTGCTTCCCGCGGATGTCGCCGCCCTCCTTCTGGGCGGCCTCGAGCGCAGCCAACAAGCGATCGGCGAGCCCGCCGGGGGCGCTTGCGAAGGCTCGATTCATCGCGTCCCAGACGGTCGATTTCTCCATCAGATTCGCTTGAACGGAGAACTGAGAACCGGTCCGATGCCCGGCCTCGGCGATGCACAGCTTGCCCGTGTGCACGGCCACTCTCCCCGCAGCGTCCACCATCGCGACCTGGCGCACCTCGCGTTGAGGATCGGCCGCGAGCAACGCG